>JAWLEL010000017.1:0-16537 GCA_041686165.1 Lentibacter sp. | reverse complement strand
GCATAGGCCCGCTGGCGCTCGGAGAAGGACGGGCTGGCAAAGACATCTTTCCAGCCGATATAGTCCCAATAATCGACATGCAGGCCCAGCGCGAGCACATCATCGCGCGCCGCAAGCTCATGGAGAAACTTGTCGGCAGGCGGGCAACTCGAACACCCCTGTGATGTGAAAAGCTCCACCACGACCAGGCGCTTGCCATCTTCTGCATCTGCGTCGACGGCCAATCCCACGAAGATCGTGAGAGCCAGTATCATGCTGCGCCACATCGGGGAGCCTCCTTTGAGTCCATCCCGAAAGACTTAGCGTGAAGGGCTTGTAACCCGCCAATCAAGGTTTCGCGAGAGATCGGCGGGTTTTGTTTCAGACAGGGCCCGCGCTCAGGCGATGGCGACCAGTTCGATATCGAAGGTCAGATCCTTGCCCGCCAGCGGGTGATTGGCATCGAGAACCACCGTCTCGTCGGCCACCTCGACAACGGTCAGCGGCATGACTTCGCCGTTCTCGTTGCGCGCCTGAAGCTGAAGGCCGACCTCGAGAGGGATATCCTCGGGGATCTCGCTGCGCGGCACGGCCTGCTTGGCCTCGTCCTGCACCGGGCCGTAAGCTTCCTCGGACCCGACTTCGACACGCTTCTTCTCACCGACTTCCATCTCGGGAAGCGCCTTGTCAAGCCCGGGGATGATCTGCCCCGACCCGACAGTGAATTCGAGCGGATCGCGGCCTTCGCTGCTGTCGAAGACAGATCCGTCGTTCAAAGTGCCCGTGTAGTGAATCCGCACGGTGTCACCGCTCTTGACATGGCTCATGGTATATCCAGTTCTGTTTGGGAAAGTGAATTGAGAGGCCGCGCGCCTGCGCGCGGGTGCTCCGACTCGCGAGAGAATCTAAGGGCCATGAGCCCCGATTGCAAACCGATGCGCCTGAAAGCCGTCAATAAAGAGCACACCAGGTCACACAACCGCCCCGAAAGGCGCAACCCCGCTTGACCTTCCGCGCCGCTCCGCCCTACTGTCTCACGGTCTGATCTTGGGGAATTCATGACAGCTAAAACTTGCGTCTTCGATGCCTACGGCACGCTGTTCGATGTGACTGCCGCCGCCCGCGAGGCTGCCCGCGAGCCGCGCTTTTCACAGCTTGAAGAGCATTGGCCGCGCCTCGCGGCTGCCTGGCGCGACAAGCAGCTTTCCTATACCTGGCTGCGCTCGGTCGTCGGCGCGCATGCTGATTTCTGGCAGGTCACGCAAGATGGGCTCGACTGGGCGCTGGAAGAGGCCGGGCTGAGTGGTGATGCAGCGCTGCGCGAACGCCTGTTGCAAATCTACATGGAACTTCCGCCATACCCCGATGCCAAGCCCATGCTCGAAGCGCTCAAGGCGGGCGGACACAAGACCGCTATCCTGTCCAACGGCACACCCGAGATGCTCGCAGCGGCCACGCGATCGGCCGGGCTCGAGACGTTGCTCGATGCGCTCCTGTCGGTCGAAAGCGTCGGGGTCTTCAAACCCTCCGACAAGGTCTATGACCTCGTGAGCGAAACTTTCGTGGGTGCGGCGGCGGATGTGCTCTTCGTCTCTTCCAACGGCTGGGACGCAGCCTGCGCGGCGGCCTACGGTTTCGAAACCGCCTGGGTGAACCGCGCCGGCGCCCCGCCAGACCGTCTGCACGGCACGCCGCGCCACATCCTCTCTGATCTCACTCAAATTCCAGATATTGCAGCCAGTTAGATGCCTTTCTTCACCACCTCAGACGGAGTGTCCCTCCATTACAGCGACGCAGGCAGCGGCACAGCTCTGCTCTGCCTTGCCGGGCTCACGCGCAGCGGGCGCGATTTCGACTTCGTCGCGCCGCATCTGGACGGCATGCGTCTCATCCGCCTTGACTATCGCGGTCGCGGCGAGTCCGACTGGGCTGATCCCGAGAGCTACACCCCGGTCGTGGAAAGCCGCGATGTTCTCGAGCTCATGGACCACCTCGCCCTCGAGAAAGCCGCCATCTTGGGCACGTCGCGCGGCGGCCTCATTGCCATGACCCTCGCGGCCACCGCCAAGGACCGCCTGCTCGGCGTCGCGCTCAACGATGTCGGCCCCGAACTCAACCGCGCCGCGCTTCAGCGGATCGGCGACTACATCGGGCGCAAACCCTCCCACAAGAGCTACGATGCGTTGCTCAAGGTCTGGCCCGATCTCGCGCAGGGCTTCGACAAGGTGCCGCTCTCGCGCTTTCGCGAAGAGATCGTCCGGCAGTATCGCGAGGGCGACAACGGGCTGGAGCTGACCTACGACCCCGCCCTGCGCCAAAGCGTCGAGGCCGCGCTCGACGCGGATACCCCCGATCTCTGGCCGCTCTTCGACGCGCTCGAAGGCCTTCCGCTCTGCGCCATCCGCGGTGCGAACTCGGCCCTGCTCACGCAGGATACCTTCGAGAAAATGCACCGAAAGCGCCCCGACATGATCACCGCCCAGGTGCCGGATCGCGGCCATGTGCCCTATCTTGACGAACCGGCCGCGCTCGAAGCCCTGCGCGCGTGGACAGCCCTGCTATGAACATCGACATGATTCGCGCCGCCGCGCGCCGCCTGAGCGGCCATGCGCGCCGCACGCCCCTGCTCCGCTCGCCCTTTCTCGACGAGATCGCCGGCAAGCCCGTGTACATCAAGCCCGAATGCCTGCAGCACACCGGCTCTTTCAAGTTCCGCGGCGGCTGGTCGGCCCTGTCGGCGCTGAGCGAGGGCGCCCGCAAGCGTGGGGTCATCGCCTATTCCTCGGGCAACCACGCACAAGGCGTCGCCTACGCCGCGAAGCTGCACGGGGCGCCCGCCGTCATCATCATGCCTTCCGACGCGCCACGCCTCAAGATCGAGAATACCCGCGAATTCGGCGCCGAGGTCGTGCTCTACGATCGCCTGAGCGAGAACCGCGAAGAGATCGGCGCTGCGCTGGCAGAGAGTCGCGGCCTCACGCTGATCAAACCCTATGACGAGCCGGAGGTCATCGCCGGTCAGGGCACCTGCGGACTGGAGATCGCCGCACAGGCAGCCGAGGCAGGCATTTCGCAGGCAGAGGTTCTGGTCTGTTGCGGCGGCGGGGGGCTCAGCTCCGGGATCGCGCTTGCGCTCGCAGCCGATGCGCCGGGCCTGCGGGTCCGCCCCGTCGAGCCCGAAGGGTTCGACGATACCGCCCGCTCGCTCGCCAGCGGCCTGCGCGAGAACAACGAGCTCGCCGCCCGCTCGATCTGCGATGCGATCCTGACGCCGAGCCCTGGCGCGCTGACCTTCCCGATCCTCGCCGCCCATTGCGGCCCCGGCCTCACCGTCAGCGACGACGAAGCCCTGGACGCCATGGCCCAGGCCTTCCAGCGCCTGAAGCTGGTGGTCGAGCCCGGGGGGGCCGTCGCCCTCGCCGCCGCGCTCTACCATGCCCGCGAGACGGAGGTGCCGAGCCTCGTCGCCGTCGTCACCGGCGGCAATGTCGATGCCGATATCTTCAGGCAGGCCCTCGCGCGCCTCTGAGCGCGTCTTGACACCCGCGCCACGCCCCCCGACGATGAGCCAAAGCCCAGCCTCGAAAGGCCGCACATGACCCGTTTCACGATTGCCTCATTCAATGTCAAAAACCTCATCGGCCCCGACAAGGAATACTATGAGTTCCAGTCCTACACGCCCGAGGAATACGCCTGGAAGGAGGACTGGCTCGCCGATCAGCTCCTGTCGATGGACGCCGATGTCGTCTGCTTCCAGGAAATCTTCGAGGAGGACGCCCTGCGCGCCGTCATCGACGAGACGAACGCAAGGGCCACGGAACTCAACGCCGCCACGATCCCCGACCGCTCCAAGCGCTATCACCGCAAGGTGATCTTCCGCAAACTCGCCGTCGATCCCTATCACGACGCCGCCCTCGCCTTCGCGCCCAATACTGCGGACGAAGGCGAGCCCGGAAAGCGCCGCCCCGGCGTGGCGATCCTCTCGCGGTTCGGTTTCGCCGGAGCGCCCGAAATCCTGCAAGACCTCGAAGAGCCGCTCGAAATCCCCTTTCAGCCCCTGCGCGGCCTCGATGCGGGCGACGCGGGCCATTACACCATCCGCCGCCTCTCGCGCCCGATCCTGAAGGCGCGCGTCCCCGTGGGCGACGCGGTGGTGACCGTGTTCAACTGTCACCTCAAGTCCAAGCTCGGTGAACATATCACGCCCCCCGGCGCGGACTACGCGCCGGAGGAAGATCTCACCCGCTATGATCCCGTCGGCCGCGCCTTGGGCAGTCTGCGCGCCGCGCTGCGCCGCATGGCCGAGGCCTGGGTGCTGCGCCGCGAGATCGTCGCCGAGCTGCGGGCCGGAAACCCCGTCATGGTTCTGGGCGATTTCAACGATGGCGAACACGCGGTCAGCTCCGAGATCATCTCCGGCGAGGTGCCCTTCAAGAACTACCAGTGGATGCTGCGCCACGACGCCGAAAACTACGGCGACCGCTACTCCGAGGAGGAGCACAGGCAGATCACCGCCGATGTCGAGGCCATGCGCCTGCATTCGGCCGAGAAGCTCTTCACGCGGCAATCCCTGCGTGACGTCGTCTATACCACGGCCTTCGCCGGCATCTACGAATCGATCGACCAGATCTACATGTCACGCCACTTCATCGACGGCGATGCGGCGCAGATCGGGCGCATGGAATACTACTCCGTCTTCAACGATCACATCACCGACGGCTCCCATGCCGAAGCCCCCTACAACAAGCTGGCCTCTGATCACGGCCAGATCATCGCCCATATGCGGCTCACATCCGACCGGGAGGACTAGCCCATGCAGATCGCCAGGCTCGACGACATCAACCTGCACTATCGCGTGGACGGCCCCGAGACCGGGCGCCCCGTGGTTTTCGCCAACTCGCTCGGGACAGACCTGCGCCTGTGGGACGACGTCCTGCCGCATCTGCCCGAGGGCCTGCGCCTGATCCGCTACGACAAGCGCGGCCATGGCCTCTCAGACGGCACCGCGCCGCCTTATGCCATGGGCACGCTGGTGCGCGACACCGAGCAGCTTCTCGATCATCTCGGGGTGAAGGACTGCGTCTTCGTCGGCCTCTCCATCGGGGGGATGATCGCCCAGGGCCTCGCCGTCAAACGCCTCGATCTGGTGCGCGGCCTCGTCTTGTCGAACACGGGCGTGCGCATCGGAACCCGCCAGATGTGGCAGGACCGGATCGGCACCGTTGGCGCGGGCGGGATCACGGCCCTCGAAGACGCCATCCTGGAGCGCTGGTTCTCCGCGCCGTTTCGCGAGACCGCAGCCTTCCGCGCCTGGCGCAACATGCTCGTGCGCCAGCCCACCGAGGGCTATATCGGCTGCTGCGCCGCCATCGCGGGCAGCGATTTCATGACATCCACCTCCGGCCTGCGCCTGCCGACACTGGCGATCGCGGGCTCGGAAGATGGGTCCACGCCGCCCGACATGGTGCGTGAGATGGCCAATCTCATTCCCGGTGCCCGGTTCGAACTGATCCGACGCGCAGGTCATCTGCCCTGTGTCGAGCAGCCATTGGAATACGCCCGCCTGCTGACGGGCTTTCTCGAAGAGATCGGACATAGCTGATGGCCGCCTCCGTCTATGAAAGCCAGCATCTCTCCAAGCTCTTCGAAACGGGTGCGCTCTCGCGCCTCTTCTCGGACGGGGCGGAGATGCGCGCCATGCTGCTGACCCATGGCGCCCTGGCCAAGGCCCAGGGCGAACTGGGCGTCATCCCGGGCGAAAGCGGCGCATTCCTGCACCGAGCCTCCATGGAGCTTCAGATCGACCCCTCCGCGCTCGCCGAAGCGACAGCCGCCAACGGAGTGAGCGTGCCCGCCTTCGTCGCGCAGGTCCGCAAGACGCTCGACGCTCCGGAACACGCGCAATACCTGCACTGGGGGGCCACGTCGCAAGACATCCTCGACACCGCCCTCATGTTGCGGCTCAAACAGGCCTTCAACCAACTCGAGGAAACACTCACGCAAACCTTGAGGAATCTGGCGCATCTCGCTGAAGAACACGCGCTGACAGGAATGTGCGCGCGCACCTGGGGCCAGCATGCCACACCCACGAGCTTTGGCGCGGTCGTCGCGGCCTGGGGCGCACCGCTGTTGGCGCTTCACGCGGACATGAGCGCCATGCGCGAGACAGCATTCTGGGCCTCCCTCTCCGGCGCATCGGGAACGGGCTCCGCCCTCGGGACACAAGCTGGCGAGACCCGCGCCGCACTGGCGGACGCGCTCGGGCTGCATGACCCGGGCCAGAGCTGGCATAGCGACAGAACCCCCGTGACCCGCCTCGCCGCATGGGCAACACGCCTGACGTCGGCCCTGGCCAAGATGGGCACCGATCTGACAGATCTCGCCATGACAGGTATCGGTGAAGTTCGGCTTGCAGGCGCGGGCGGTTCCTCAACCATGCCCCAGAAGCAGAACCCCGTCGGACCCGGCACGATCGTCGCCCTGGCCGCACAGGTCACGGCCCTCAACAGCGTCATCCAGAACGCCGCCTCCCACGCCCACCAGCGCGATGGCGCCGCCTGGATATCCGAATGGCTCGCCCTGCCCCAGCTCGTGCTCGGCGCAGGCGCGGCGCTGACCCACGCCGAGCGCCTCTCCGGCACCCTCGTGCCAGATGAAGCGCGGATGCGCGCCACCCTCGAGGGCGGCCAGGGGCTCATCTATGCCGAAGCTCTCAGCTTCGCCCTGGCCGAAACCATGCCCCGCCCCGAGGCGCAAGCCGCCACGAAGACGCTCTGCCTCAAAGCGCATGAGACGGGCGACAGCCTCAAGTCATGCGCGGCCGCCGCCTACCCCGAGCTCGACCTTGCACCCATCTTCGACGCCGAGACCCAAATGGGCGCAGCCCCGGCCGAAGCCCGCAGCTTCGCCGAAAAGGTGCAGCGCCTTTGAACGCAGGGCGCAGCGCGCTCATCATGTGACCATCGCCTTTTTCTTGCTGAAAATATCCTCCCCGAAGGGCCGCTCGTCCATAGGCGCTGCGCCAATCTGCCGCCGCGTGGCGGATGGGGGTGGGTGGGCGGGACATCCGCCACGCGGCGGCCCCCCTAACCCCGGCCCCGCCGTGGTTCAGACAAGCGAAGCTTTCAGCTCCAACCGGCGCGCATGGAGCACCGGCTCGGTATAGCCCGAAGGCTGCTCGCGCCCCTTGAACACCAGGTCGCAGGCCGCCTGGAAGGCAATCCCGTTGAACTCGGGGCTCATCGGCCGGTAGGCCGGATCACCCTCGTTCTGCGTGTCCACAACCTCGGCCATCTTGCGCATCGCTTCCATCACATCCTGCGCCGTGACGATCCCGTGATGAAGCCAGTTGGCCACGTGCTGCGCCGAGATGCGGCAGGTCGCCCGGTCTTCCATGAGGCCCACATCGTTGATGTCGGGCACCTTCGAGCAGCCCACGCCCTGGTCGATCCAGCGGACAACGTAGCCCAGGATGCCTTGCGCATTGTTCTCCACTTCGCGCCTGATCTGTTCGTCGCTCCAGCGCCGGAAGGTCGCCAGCGGAATCTCCAGGAGCCCGTCCACATGCGCGCGGCGCCCGCCCGCGCGCAGGCCCTCCTGCACCGCCAGCACATCGACCTTGTGATAATGCAGCGCATGCAGCGTCGCGGCCGTCGGCGAGGGCACCCATGCGCAATTGGCCCCGGCCTTGGGATGCTCGATCTTCTGCTCGAGCATCGCGGCCATCCTGTCGGGCATGGCCCACATCCCCTTGCCGATCTGGGCGCGCCCTGACAGGCCGCATTCGAGCCCTATGTCGACATTGAGGTTCTCATAGGCGGTGATCCAGTCCTTGCGCTTGATGAAATCCTTGCGGCTGAACGGCCCGGCCTCCATCGAGGTGTGAATCTCGTCGCCCGTGCGGTCGAGAAAGCCGGTGTTGATGAAGGCCACGCGCGCCTTCGCGGACCGGATGCATTCCTTGAGGTTCACCGAGGTCCGCCGCTCCTCGTCCATCACCCCGATCTTCACGGTGTTCGCCGGCAGCCCGAGCATCTGCTCCACCCGGCCGAATGTCTCATCGGCAAAGGCAACTTCCCCGGGCCCGTGCATCTTCGGCTTGACCACGTAGATAGAGCCATGGACGGAGTTCCCGCTCTCGCGCGCCAGATCGTGTTTGCCGATCAAGACAGTGACAGCCGCGTCCATCAGCCCCTCGAAGACCTCCTCGCCGTCCTGGTCCAGGATCGCCGGGTTGGTCATCAGGTGGCCCACGTTGCGCACCCACATGAGCGCGCGGCCCTTGAGCGTGAGCCTGCCCCCGTCAGGCGCGGTGTAGCTGCGGTCTTCGCTCAGACGGCGCGTGCGCGTGCCCTTGCCCTTCGCGATCTCTGTCTCCAGGTCGCCCTTCATCAGTCCAAGCCAGTTGCGATAGGCCAGCACCTTGTCCTCGGCATCCACGCAAGCAACCGAATCCTCGCAATCCATGATCGCCGAAAGCGCACTTTCCATCTGCACATCCGCCAAGAGCGCCTGATCCCGGCTGCCGATGGGATGGGCGCGATCAAAGACCAGAACGACATGCAGGCCATTGTTCCTGAGAACGATCTCGTCCGGTGCCTTCGGATCACCCTGGTATCCAACAAATTTTTCCGGGCTTTGCAGCGGCATATCATCCACAAGCAACGCCCCGCGTTCCACGTGATAGCGCCGCGCATCGGCATGGCTCGTGCCCTCCACCGGGAAGGCCTCGTCAAGGAACACGCGTGCTCGCGCGACGACCCGCGCGCCGCGCCCGCGCTCGTAGCCACCCTCGGGCGGAAGGCTGCCCATGGCATCGGTGCCGTAGAACACGTCATACAAACTGCCCCAGCGCGCATTCGCCGCATTGAGCGCATAGCGCGCATTGGTGATCGGAACGACAAGCTGAGGCCCCGGCACCGAGGCGATCTCGGGATCGACATTCTCCGTCTCGATCTCGAAATCCGCTCCCTCCGCAAGCAGGTAGCCGATCTGTTCGAGGAAGGTCTTGTAGCCCGCGCTGTCATGGGCGTTTTCCCGGTGCGTCACATGCCAGGCATCGATCTGGCGTTGCAAATCCTCCCGCTTTGACAGCAATGCGCGGTTCTTCGGGCTCAGATCTGCCACGAGCGCCGCCAACCCTTCCCAGAACTCGCTGGCCGTCACGCCGGAGCCGGGCAAGGCTTCCGTCTCGATGAAATCTGCCATCTGCACGGCCACACGAAGCCCCGACTTCTCAACGCGCTCAGTCATGTCACCCTCCAGCACAGCTTGCGTTCTTCATGTCTAGCGCCCACGACACGGCCATGGCAATGCGGCTTCGGTGTTCGATTGCATGCAGAAAACAGACAGGCGCTTCAGGAAAAACCGAAAAATCGCAAGAAAACGCCCGCCGAAAAACGGCGGGCGCCTGACTTTTGTCAGCAGTGGGGCGCTGCGTCAGTAGCCCTCTGCTTCACTGGCCGGCGCCGTGACGCCACTGTCGTCAGTTTGCTCGTCGGTGTCGGCGTTTTCCACCGTCAACATCGTCCTGCTCGCAAAGAAAACAAAGCCGAGGATGATCGCGATCGCGATCCCCCAAAGCGCGGGGCGGTGGCGTCTTTCCTGCTTCTCGATATCCGTGTCGGGCGGGCTCATGTCTGTCTCCCTTATCTCGCGTGATCCTGCCTGCGCGAAACGCGCGTCAGAGCGCGCTTGCGGGCGGGGTATTGGACGAATAACGTGCAGCCGACCCAATCGTTCCAAATGACAGGAATTTTCATGCGCGATGCCGCTCCTCAGACAGTTTATCTAAAGGATTACAAGCCCTTCGGCTACATTGTTGAAGGCGTCGAGCTGACCTTCCGGCTCGCGCCGCGCAGCACGCATGTGCTCTCGCGCATCCGCTTCGCACCGAACCCGAAGGCCAAGGAGAGGCGCTTCTTCCTGCACGGCGAAGAGCTGCGTCTCATCCGCGCCGCCATCGACGGCGAAGAGATCACCCCCCGCCTCGTGGAGGGCGGGCTGGAGGCCGATGTGCCCGATGCCCCCTTCACCTTCGAAGCCGAGGTCGAGATCAGCCCGGAGACGAACACGGCTCTGGAAGGGCTCTACATGAGCGGCGGAATGTATTGCACGCAATGCGAAGCCGAGGGCTTCCGCAAGATCACCTACTACCCCGACCGCCCCGATGTCATGAGCACCTTCAAGGTGCGTATCGAAGGCGACATGCCGGTCATGCTCTCGAACGGCAACAAGACAGCCTCCGGCCCCGGCTTTGCCGAATGGCACGATCCCTGGCCCAAGCCGGCCTATCTCTTCGCCCTCGTCGCGGGCGGCCTGGTCAATCACCCCGACAGTTTCACCACGAAATCGGGCAAGGAGGTCGAGCTTAACATCTGGGTCCGCCCCGGCGACGAGGACAAATGCGCCTTCGGCATGGAGGCGCTCAAGACGTCCATGAAATGGGACGAGGATGTCTATGGCCGCGAATACGACCTCGACATCTTCAACATCGTCGCAGTGGATGATTTCAACATGGGCGCAATGGAGAACAAGGGACTCAACATCTTCAACTCCTCCTGCGTCCTGGCCTCGCCCGAAACCGCGACCGATACGAACTTCGAGCGCATCGAGGCCATCATCGCGCATGAGTATTTTCACAACTGGACCGGCAACCGGATCACCTGCCGCGACTGGTTCCAGCTTTGCCTCAAGGAGGGGCTCACGGTGTTCCGCGATGCGCAGTTCACGTCCGATTTGCGCTCCGCGCCCGTCAAGCGAATCCATGACGTGGCCGATCTGCGCGGGCGGCAGTTTCGCGAGGACAACGGCCCGTTGGCGCACCCCGTCCGCCCCGACAGCTTCGTCGAGATCAACAACTTCTACACCGCAACCGTCTACGAGAAAGGCGCCGAGCTCATCGGGATGCTGAAACGCCTCGTCGGAGATGAAGCGTATTACGAAGCACTCGATCTCTACTTCACCCGCCATGATGGCGAGGCCGCCACGATCGAGGATTGGCTCAAGGTCTTCGAGGATGTCACGGGGCGCGATCTGAAGCGCTTCAAGCGCTGGTATACCTCGGCAGGCACGCCGCGCCTCAAGGTCACGGAAAAGTTCAAGGACGGGCGCTATACTCTTACGTTCAAACAGGAAACGCCGCCCACGCCGGGGCAGCCCCAAAAGCAGCCGCGAGTCATTCCCATTGCCGTCGGCCTGCTCGGCCCGAACGGCGACGAAATGGTCGGCACAACGATGCTGGAAATGACCAAACGCCAGCAGAGCTTTTCATGGGATGGATTAGCTTCAAAGCCCATCCCCTCGATATTGCGTGATTTTTCCGCACCTGTCATTCTCGGGCGCGAGATCGGGAACGACGAGCGCGCCTTTCTGCTCACGCATGACACGGACCCCTTCAACAAGTGGGAGGCCGGTCAGGCCTTGCGGCGCGATGCGCTGAGCCGGATGATCACGCAAGGCGCCGCGCCCGACAGCGCCTTTCTCGATGCCGCCGCCCGCGTGACCCGCGACGACAGCCTCGATCCGGCCTTCCGCGCGCTCGTGCTTCAGCCGATCCCGCAGGACGATCTCGCGCAATCACTTGCCGACGCGGGGCACACACCTGATCCGCAAGCGATCTTCGAGGCAACGGAAACCATGGCGCAGGCCCTCGCCGAGACGCTGGCCGACAGCCTGCCGCGCCTTCGCGAAACTGTTCGCATAGACGCGCCCTACCAGCCCGACGCCGAGCAGGCAGGCAAGCGCGCCCTCGGCCAACGCCTTCTTGCAATGCTGACGCGGATGGACGGCGGCAAGGCAGCGCGCGCGCAGTTTGAAGCATCGGGGAACATGACACAGTCGCTGGGCGCGCTCTCCTGCCTGCTGGTGCAGGAGCTGGGCACCGCAGAGAACGAGATCTTCTACAAGCGCTGGGAACACGACCGGCTGGTCATGGACAAATGGTTCGCCCTGCAAGTCAGCACATCTGCGCCCGCCGAGGCCGCCGCCCGCGCCGAGGCGCTCACGCGTCATTCGCTCTTCGACATGAAAAACCCCAACCGCTTCCGCGCGGTCTTCGGCGCGCTGGCCGGGCATCACGCGGGCTTTCACCACGCCTCCGGCAAAGGCTACACCCTGCTGGCCGACTGGCTGATCAAGCTCGATGCGCTGAACCCGCAAACAACCGCCCGCATGTGCACCGCATTCCAGACTTGGAAACGCTACGACACGACACGCCAGGCGCTCATCCGCGGGCAACTCGAACGTATCGCCGCCAAGCCCGATCTCAGCCGCGACACGATGGAGATGACCACCCGTATCCTAGAAGGATGAGCCGTGCCTACTGCTCAGCCGACACGGCTTGCAGCGCTTCGGGCCTTGCGACAGGCCGCAAGGAGCGGCGCGAGATGCAATAGCTTTGCGACCGCGTCCAGCGCGCCATGTCCTGGCGCTTGGACGAGGAATGCATCGGCCCCCAGTCCTGCGTCACGCCCCGGTAGCGGCGTTTCTCGCTTGGGAAAAACCCGTGGATGATCCTGTCTCGCGCCACGGTCTTGGCCATGATCCGCGCCGCGCAGCTCAGGTTGAGCGCCCCATCCTTCAGTGCTGCGCCCGTGCGCGCCTCGCAGCGATAGTGCCGTGCCGTCGAGGGCAGGATCTGCAAGAGCCCATACCAGCGTCCTCCGCCACCCACGGCATCTTGCCGATAGGTGCTCTCGTGCTTGGCCAGTGCCGACATGAATCCCACCCAGAACATCGCGCGCCCGCGCGCCTCGTTCTCCTTGTACGCCGGGCACCAGTCGCGGTAGTCGGCCGGAACGGTCTGCACCAGAGGCCGCCCATGCGAAAGCACCGCCTGCATCGCCGCCTTCGTCCAGCGCTTGTGGCCCGGTCTGTGCTCCCAACGGGTGCTGGGCAGAAGATAGGGCCTGAGCTGCGGACGGGTGCCGGCAAGCCGCGCGTGGGCGGCTGTCGGATAGGAGGCCTTGCGTGCAACCGGCCGCAACCTGGCATATTCAGGCCCCGGCGGGCTGACGTCTTCCAGGGTCTCGGCCCTTGCCGCAGCCGTGCGCCTCTCCTGCTCGCTTTCGGCCTGCGTCATGGACGCCTCGGCAACATGAGCACCCAGCACCCACAAGGCACCGCTCAGCACAATCACGGTCAAGAAACCGGCGCGCCGGTATTTGGCAGCAGCAGTCATTTCGAGTGACCCAACAGGATTTGGCGCAGATTTGCAATCTTTAGCGCCGCTGAGACCATATTGTTTCAGTTCCACAGACAGTTCACCAAATCACGCGGTCTTTACCCGAATTCGCCCGCGTGCGTGCCGTTTTTTGGCCTCAAATCATGCGCAAGAAGGCGGGGAACCGGAAGGAATATCAATAATGGCGCTTCTGCCCAAACTGCCCTCCCTTGCAACTCAAGCCCGTGAAACGCTGCGCAACTCGGCCCAGAAAGCTCGCGAGGGCGCGTTTGAGGGTCGCTGGACGGGGCCAGCGGCGGCGCAGCCCGGTCAAGGCCAAGGCAATCGGCAGGCAGCCGATCAGGGTGCCTCGGTCAGTTTTGCCAGGCGTCTCGAGGAGCAGCTCGTCCTGCCGATCGCCGAAGAGCCACCCGAGGAGAGCTGCCGCAGCCGTGTTCAGGACCGGGGCCAGTTCCTGTCACGCCAGGAACGCTGGGAAGAGCTCGGTCGCACCATGCGCAGCGCCGACAACCGCAAGGCCGCCACCCATTGCGGCATGCCGCATGCCGACCTTCTCAGCCTCGGCGCGCGCACCGATGTCGTGCTCGCCTTCGAACATGCATTAGCCGACGGGCTGTCTCCGAACCTCGACGGCGTGGAGGCTCTCGAAGAGGTGCTTCAGGAGTTTGCCGATGACTATGCCATCGCCGAGATCGTGGCGCAGACCCACATGGACATCGGCTGGCTCTGGCGCGGCTCGAATTGGTCGCACGAGGTTCCGGACCGCAACCGCGCCCTCTTCGAGGCCCATTTCGAGCGCGCCGCCGAGATCGTCGAAAGCTTCCAGCGCACGGCGCTCGCCTCCCCGCTCATGGCCTCCGCAATGTGCAGCCTCGTCGTGGCCAAGCCCAAGCCGGCGCTACATATCGCCGACGCCTACGAGCGGTTGATCGACCTCAACCCCGTCAACACGGCCCCCATGCGCAGCCTCGGCAACCTGCTGCTGCCGCGCTGGTTCGGCTCCTACGACGCGCTCGAACTCGAGGCGCGCCGCACGGCAGGACGCACGCAGAATATCTGGGGCAACGGTGCCTATGCCTGGGTCTACCTCGATGCACTGCGCGTCGACCAGGGCGCGGCACGGCAGCTCGACACGGAGTTCTTCCTCGAGGCGCTGCGCGACATTCTCTACCTGCAACCCGATCAACACATCGCCAACCAGCTCGCCGCCTACACCGGCATAACGATGTCGCCCGCGCGCACGCCCGTGGAAGCGCCCGACATTGTCCGCGAGACGCGGCGCGCCATTCACTCGGTCTTCGATCACATCCTGCGCGAAAAGCTCACGGAACTGCATCCGCTGCTCTGGGCCGAAGCCGATCTGGGCCCCGATCCGGGCACTTACCTCCCCCCGCGCACCGCGCTCATCCGCAAGGGCTGTGACTGCGCGCGCATGGCGATTGCAAGCCATTTCAGAACGGAGCTTCTCAAGGGAAAGGTTCTTGACTTCTCCCGCCCGGGCCTCGCCCTGTCGCCTGAGCGCTAATCGCCCTTGCCCCGCTGGGGTTGCTGGCCTAGAACGCCCCAGACTTTGCACCAATTGCGAACATGAGGACGAGGGCCAATGCTCGATCTTACCTATGAAGCCCCGGAACCCAAGGTGATCGCCGGCGCCAGGCACGACTGGGAGCTGGTCATCGGCATGGAAGTCCATGCACAGGTCTCTTCCAGGGCCAAGCTCTTCTCCGGCGCAAGCACCCAGTTCGGCGCGGAGCCCAATTCCAACGTCGCTTTCGTCGATGCGGCCATGCCCGGCATGCTCCCGGTCATCAACGATTTCTGTGTCGAGCAGGCGGTGCGCACCGGACTGGGCCTTAGGGCCGAAATCCATCTCAAGTCCGCCTTCGACCGGAAGAACTATTTCTACCCCGATCTGCCGCAAGGCTACCAGATTTCCCAGCTCTACGAGCCGATCGTCGGTGAAGGCGAGATCCTCGTGGACATGTCCCCCGGGGTCGCCCGCAAGGTGCGTATCGAGCGCATTCACCTCGAGCAGGACGCCGGCAAGTCGATCCACGACATGGACCCGAACATGTCCTTCGTCGATCTCAACCGTACCGGGGTCGCGCTGATGGAAATCGTCTCGCGCCCCGACATCAGGGGGCCCGAGGAAGCGGCGGCCTATGTCGTCAAGCTGCGCCAGATCCTGCGCTATCTGGGAACCTGCGACGGCAACATGCAAAACGGCAACCTGCGCGCCGACGTGAACGTCTCGGTCTGCCGCCCCGGCGCCTACGAGAAATACATGGAAACGCAGGATTTCTCGCATCTCGGCACGCGCTGCGAGATCAAGAACATGAACTCCATGCGCTTCATCCAGGCCGCCATCGATTTCGAGGCGCGCCGCCAGATCCGGATCCTCGAGGAAGGCGGCGAGATCGTCCAGGAAACGCGCCTCTATGACCCCGACAAGGGCGAAACGCGCTCCATGCGCTCCAAGGAGGAAGCACATGACTACCGCTACTTCCCCTGCCCCGACCTGCTGCCGCTCGAGATCGAGCAGGCCTGGGTCGATGACATCGCCGCGAACCTACCCGAGCTGCCCGACGAGAAGAAGGCGCGCTTCATGGGCGACTATGGCCTGACGGAATACGACGCCTCCGTCCTCACGGCCGAAACCGCCGCAGCCACCTTCTTCGAAAAGGCCGCCGACGGGCGCGACGGCAAGCTGGCCGCCAACTGGGTGATCAACGAGCTCTTCGGACGCCTCAAGAAAGACGGCGACAAGGACATCACCGAAAGCCCCGTCAGCCCCGAGCAACTCGGCAAGGTGATCGACCTGATCAAATCCGATACCATCTCCGGCAAGATCGCCAAGGAACTCTTCGAGATCGTCTATAGCGAAGGCGGTGACCCCGAGGAGATCGTCGAGGTGCGTGGCATGAAACAGGTGACCGACACAGGCGCCATCGAGGCCGCGCTCGACGAGATCATCGCGCAGAACCCGGCCCAGGTCGAGAAGGCCAAGGAGAACCCCAAGCTTGCAGGCTGGTTCGTCGGGCAGGTGATGAAAGCCACCGGCGGCAAGGCCAACCCCAAGGCCGTCAACGAGCTGGTCCAGAAGAAACTCGGCTGAGGCTGGAAGCCCCGGCGCCTTTTTCTTGCGTCAAATATCCCCGCCGGAGGCATCCGGCCTCGAAGCGGGCGCGCCGCTTGTCGATGCCGCGCCCCTTTTCGCGCGCGGGGTGGGCGGGCGGGCGCGTGCGAAAAGGGGCGCGCGACACCTTGATCCCGGCGGCGCAGTTTGTCATTGAGTGCAGACCGCAAGAAAATGGATATGCCATGACCGCCCCGTTCCTGTCCGAGCCGATGACCGTCCTGCCCGAATGGATCGAC
>JAWLEL010000299.1:0-3766 GCA_041686165.1 Lentibacter sp. | reverse complement strand
CCGCAGGCCTCGATCAGATCGGGGATCGTATGATCGCCGACATGGATGTTCAGGAACTCGTCGACATCGGCGACCCAGAGCCAGTCGGCCTGTTTGACGACGGGCTGGCGGCGCGCCTTCTTGAGCGCTTCCATCTGGTAGTTGCGCCCCTCGGCCGGGTTGGGCAGGGAGACCACGAGGCCGTGCTCCTCGAGCTTGTCCAGAAGCGTGTCCGTGCCGTCCGAACAGTCATTGTGATAGAAGAGGAAATCGGTCACCCCGATCACGCGGTTGAAGGCGATCCATTCCAGCAGGAAGGGCCCCTCGTTCTTGACGCAGGTCACGGCCGTGATACGCATCACAGGCGCCCTGCTGCAGTGGTTGCCGCACGTTTCATCTGACTGCCCGCCTCGTTGCTCGCCAATTATCAGCTTCGGCCATTCTGGCTCTTGAGCGTTTATTGTTTCTGAAAATATGCCATTCTCGCGGGTGCACGTCAACTTGGCCGAGGATGCGAGCGCGATTGGGAGCAATCTGCGGCGGGAATGTGACGGTTTCGCATTCGGGATTTGATATATGTCAAGGAGCGGCGTGGCCCTGTTGTTACATTCCAATGGCAGAATGTAACAAGGGAGACGCAAGATGCCTCTGAACTGGAAGCTCGGCGGGGTGCTGCTCGGGCTGGTCTTTTTCGCGGCGGTGCTGCTGGTCAAACCCATCGGGGTGAGCACGCAGTTCGTCATTCTCGACGGGATCATCGGCAATGCCGTGAACGGCGAGCTGGTGACGCAGACGGAGGAGGGCTACACCTCCACCAATGCCTATCTGGACAAATCAGGCGGTAAATACGCCAAGTCCGTGGCCAATCCGTTCAACTACTCGTTCATCTTCGTTCTCGCCATGATGGCGGGGGCATTCGCGTCGGTCATGGCGCGGGGCGGGCTGGGCGCCCAGGAGCGGCGCCTGCCGGAAATCTGGCGCAACAGCTTCGGTGATACGCCCGTCAAGCGCTATGCGCTGGCCTTCCTGGGCGGCTTTGTCGTGCTCTACGGAGCGCGGCTCGCGGGGGGATGCACCTCGGGCCACATGATGAGCGGGATGATGCAGACCTCGCTCTCGGGCTATATCTTCGCGGCAGGGGCCTTCGCGGCGGCCGTGCCGGTTTCCATCTTCATGTATCGCAAGGGAGAGCTGTCATGAATATCCTTCTGGCTATCGTGATCGGGGCGGCTTTCGGCGCCGTCCTCGACCGGATCGGCGCGACCAACCCGACATGGATCGGGCGGATGCTGGCGCTGAGCAACCTCCACCTGATGAAGACGATCCTGCTGGCGATCGGTGTCGGCTCGGTGCTGATGTTCGGCGGGCAGATGCTCGGGCTGGTCGACGTGGGCCACATGAGCGTGAAAGCCGCCTACGTGGGGGTCTTCATCGGCGGGCTGATGCTTGGCGCGGGCTGGGCACTGGCAGGCTATTGTCCCGGCACGGGCGTCTGCGCAGCGGCCTCGGGGCGCAAGGACGCGCTCTTCTTCGTGGCCGGCGGACTCCTGGGTGCGGCGGCCTACATGGTGACCTTCCCGGCCTGGAAGGCTGGCGGGATGCTGGACGATATCGCCGGGGGCAAGGTGACTCTCGGGGCGGTGCCGGGCTCGAAGTTCGATGGGCTGACGGGGATGTCGGGCGATGTGCTGGGGCTTCTTCTCGGAGCGGCCTTCATCGTGATCGCCTTCGTCCTGCCGGAGCGTATCGGCGGGGGCGGTGTGACCGTGCCTGCGGAGTAGGCTGGCATTCGAACCAACCGGAAAGCGGCGTGGGCAGGGGCCTGCGCCGCTTTTCCTTGCGGTGCACTGCGTGCGCAGGTTTGATTGCGTTCAGGCCACGCAGGCCCTGGGGGACCAGTCCCCCAGACCCCGGTTTAGCTGGGGGACCAGTCCCCCAGACCCCCTGGGATACTTCCGGCAAGAAAAAAGGCGGATCAGGACGGTTTGCGCGCGATGAAGTCGATCAGCGCGGAGTGACCGGAATGGCCCTTGCCTTCGTGGATTTCGGCTTCGTAGCTGGCGTTCACGAGGATGTCCCAGCCCACGAAGGCGCTGCTCAGCAGCTCTTCGGTATACATGTTCTCGGCATGGGGCGGGCCGCCGGTGCCATACTCGAGCTGTTCGGGAGTGTAGCCGTGCAGCGCGATGAGCCCGCCGGGCGCCACGGCTGATTTCATGCCGTCAAAGAGGGCACCGCGCAGCTCCGGGCCCGCGAACTGGATGAAGACGCCGAGGACGATATCGTACCGCTCGGGCCAATCGTAATCCAGCACATCGACCTCGCGGAAGTCGACTTGAACGCCGCGGGACTCGGCCAGCCGGCGGGCCTTGGCAATGGCGGAGGGCGCATATTCCAAGGCGGTGACATCTAGTCCGCGTTCGGCGAGAAAGACCGCGTTGCGCCCCTCGCCATCGGCAACGCTGAGCGCGCGCGCACCCGGGGCAAACCGCGTCTCATGGCGTTTCATGAAAGCGGCGGGCGCCGTGCCGAAGACATACTCGGATGTCTGGAATCGCTCTTCCCACATGCTGCCTCTCTCCATGCCCGGCGGGACAAGCCCCGCGAGCGGGCGGGGCTGTTGCGTTTACTTGCTGGCGGTCGGACCGATCATCATGACCATCTGCCGCCCTTCCATCTTGGGCATGTTCTCGACCTTGCCGAGTTCCTTTTCGGTCACGTCGGCGGCAATGCGTTCGAGCAATTCGCGGCCGAGGTTCTGGTGGGCCATCTCACGGCCGCGGAAGCGCAGCGTGACTTTGACCTTGTCGCCGTTTTCAAGGAACTTGACCACGTTGCGCATCTTGACGTCATAGTCATGCGTGTCCGTGTTCGGGCGGAACTTGACCTCTTTGACCTCGATGATCTTCTGCTTCTTGCGGGCTTCGGCTTCGCGTTTTTGCTGTTCATACTTGAACTTGCCGAAATCCATGATCTTGCACACGGGCGGGTTCGCGTTGGGCGATATCTCGACAAGGTCGAGATCCGCCTCTTCGGCCATGCGCATGGCTTGCGCGGGGGAGACGACGCCGACGTTCTCGCCCTCGGCGCCGATCAGGCGGATTTCAGGTGCTGTGATGCGGTCATTGACGCGGGGGCCGGTGTCGCGCGTGGGGGGCGCGTTGTGAGGTCTGCGGGCTATGGTTTTGATCCTTCGGTTGTTATGCCGTAATATGGAGATGAGGCTGCAAGGTAAACTTGGCCCCGTATTGTTTCAAGCGGCAAATCGGCTGATTTGAGCTTATTGTGTCGGCTTTCCCCTTGAAGCTCCACGCGCGCTCATCCATGTGGCCGATATAGAGCGCACGCATGGATGGTGTGCGCCAGACCCTAGGGGATTTGAACATGAAGAATTTGCTTTGGATCGTGCTGGCCGTGATCGTTGTCGCAGTGGGCTATTTTGTCTACTCGGGACAGAGCGCCGAGGACGTGATGGAAAATGTTGAAGAGACCGTCGGCGAAGCCGAGCCTGTCGATACCGCGACCGAAACGGCGGGCGAGGCTTCCGACAGCGTCTCGGACGCAGTCGAAGGGGCCGTGAACGAGGCCACGGAAGCTGCTGAAGACGCGGCCGATATGGCCAGTGACGCAGCTGACGCCGTTGCGGATACGGCTGCGGATGCGGCGGATGCGACGGCCGATGCGGCGAGCGATGCCGCCGATGCCGTGACAGACGCTGCGGACGGCGCGGTTGAGTCTGCGAGTGAAGCCGCGGACGACGCCGCAGACGCGACCGAGGAGGCCGTGG
>JAWLEL010000298.1:0-3766 GCA_041686165.1 Lentibacter sp. | reverse complement strand
AAAGGCCACCACGCCGACCCAGTCGGCCAGGGTCGAGCGGTGAATCTCGATGCCCGAACGGGACAGGATCTGTGACTGCCGATACAAGGGGCAATGGTCTCCTGCGTGGCCAGCGCGGCACCGAAGCCGCCATGGGCCATCCGACACGAGCGGGGGCGCGGGTGGTGGTGCTGGATGAAAGTCTGACCCCGCTGCCCATCGCGGAGGCGGATCTCGGGATCCCGTGGAACTGGCGCATCGGCCCGGCCACCGTTTGCAGCCCGGAGCGCACCATGGCCACGCCCGCTGCCGTCGCGGCTGCAACAGCGGCGGCTGATGCGACCCGCACCCGGCGCGCGAAGCCCGCCAGCCGTCGGTTCGCAGCCTCCATTTCCTGGCTGAGCCGCCCAAACCCGCGCTTGCCGGCCTCGCCCACGCCTTCGAGCTCGGCGCGCACCTGTCGGCCGCCCGTTGCCGCGAGGCGCACGCTGACCCTCTTCTCAGCCATGGGTCAGGTTCCTTGCATTTGACGTACTGGCGTCTTACGTTCTGGTCGTCGATCAAAAGCGAGTATGACCATGGCCGAGACCGCGATCCTGTCCTCGAAGTTCCAGATCTCGATTCCCAAGGCGATCCGGGCTGCCCAGCATTGGGAAGCCGGGCTGACCTTTGCCTTCATCCCGAAAGGCACGGGCGTGTTGCTGGTGCCAGTGCCGAAGAAAAATGATCTGAAGGGGCTCGCGAAAGGCGCCAGACCTGATGATTACCGCGATCGTGCAGACCGCGTCTGATGATCCTCGTCGATACCTCGGCCTGGATCGAATGGCTGATCGACTCCGCAACCGGCGCCAGGGTCGCCGCGCGTATTCCCGAGCAGGCCGACTGGCTGGTGCCGACGATGGTCCAGCTCGAGCTCGCCAAGTGGCTCACGCGCGAGGCCGATGAGGACAAGGCAGATCAGGTGATCGCCTTCACGCAGGTCTGCAATGTGGTCCCGCTCGACACCGAGATCGCGCTGGCCGCGGCCGAGGCCTGCCGCGCGCACAAGCTCGCGACCGCAGATGCCATCATCTTCGCAACGGCCCGCGCCCATGGCGCAACGGTGCTGACCTGCGACGCGCATTTCGAGGGGCTGCCGGACATCATGCTGATCGAGAAGATCAAGGCCTGACGCCGGCATCTGCATCCGCCGCCAATGCCTCGTTCACCTTGCGCACCATCACCGCCTCGAGGGCGGGGAGCAGTTCGGCCATGGCAAGCGGTGGGATGCCCAGCGCATGGCCCAGTGAAAGGCCCGCCGACATGTCCCAGCCGATCACGGCCCCGGGCGTCGCGCGCAACTACTACCGAACCTGTTGACAGCCGCGGTCAGCCCAGCGCGTCGGTCGTGGAATAGTGCAGCACCACCGGGAGTGAGGCGGATCAGACGACAGTCCAGTGGACTGTCGTCCCGCCGAACGCGGCCTTCAGGCTGGCCGCAGGTTCACCCAAGCGGGTCGTCAGTCGAATAATGCAAGACGACCGGGATCACGGCCGCCTTCAGGCTTGCCGCGCCCTCGACCGGCAGATCGACCGGCCGCGGCGCTTCAGCCTCGACCCAGTCGCAGAGCCCCCCCAGTGTGCGGTCGGCGGCTAGCGCCGTGCCGATGCTGCTGGTCGGCCACGAGCAGGCTGGGCCCGGACCGTCGGTAGACGAAGCGCAGGCGCAGCCCACGCCGGCGCTCCCATTCGCCCGGGGTGATCCTGCCGCCGCGCCGGCCACGCCCGGCGGCGGGCAGCGGGATCGTCAGCCAGAAGCCGGCCTTCGAGCGGATCAGCGGGCCGGTATCGTGCACGCTGACGATGTCCGGCGCGTTCGACCAGACCAGTGCGGCCGCGTTCAGGCTGGGCTGGCCCTTGGGGTATTGCGCTGACCGGATGGTGCGAGACAGGCGCTGGCCAAGACCCGCCCCAATGATCTGGCGGCGCCATGCGGTCTTCAGACTGGTGCCGGCCTCGCGCGTGGCGGCGGAAACTGCTTTTTCGCCAGCGGCGATCTCGGCGGCCATAAGGTCAATTATGTTTTAATCTGTGCCTACTTTGATCCTCATCTGAGATCGTTCCTTCTGGTCTCCGCGCTCGCAAGAGTTTCCTCGGAATAAAAAACGGGCGGAAGCAACTCTTCCGCCCGTAATCCGTCGCTATCGCTTGCTTCGGCGCTGCCGAGCATGCCTACTTTAGCTCATCCAGCGCTTCTTCGGCTCCCTCAAGGAACAGAAGGGTCTCGGCATAGAGTTGAGCCGCGTTTTTCTCCAGGTTGACGAAATGCGTCCCGTCGCCCACGACCACATACCGCTTGGTCTCGGAAGCAAGCGCATCGTAGAGACCACGCGCATCTACATCGGTAGATGTGGGATCGTCGTCACCTCGAATGACCAGCGTTGGAACTGTAATCTGAGAGGCGTCATAAACGTTACGAGAGTTGAAGATTTCCCACAGGTCCACCAGCACGCCATTCGGTGCCTTGATGAACTCAGCGTCCTCGTCCGGCTCCACGGCGAGCATCTCTGAATACCAAGTCTCGAAGACCTCGGGGTCACGCCAGGCTTCGGGCCTCTCGCCAGGAATCTGAGCGGCCCAACGTTCGTCAGCCTGCTCTCTGGTTACGGTTCGGTAAGCGCCGACATCCGCCAGTTGATCCGCGTTCTCCGGATCGGCAAGGGTGTTGGTCCAGTTCTCGTTGTCATAGCTGTAGACTGGCGCGAAAAGTACCAGCCGGTCCACCTTTTCACCGTTCTGGGCTGTATACATGCCTGTCGTCACTGTGCCCCATGACCAGCCGACCAGATTGATCGTCTCCAAGCCCGTCCGCTCCTGAATGAAGTCAACGACATCTGCGATATCTTGGAGCACGATTTCTGCGCTTGCAAAGGGCTCGTTCTGCTCAGCAGGTTGCTGCATAAGCTCTGGTCGCGTTGACCGACCATATCCGCGCTTGTCCATGTAATAGCTGGCATAACCAGCCTCAGTCGTATGATCCATCCAGCTCTTACCGTCCGGGAGGTCAATGTCGAACGTGCTTCCCGGATAGGTTGCTCCATGCACGAACAGGACAGCTTCGCTGCTCCCATCTGGTGCCGCCCCTTCCGGCAGGCGCTCGCGGACGTAGATTTCTATCCCGTCATCTGTTGAACTCTGAACCATGTGTTCCTGCATCTCCTGGGCTGAAGATACTGACGCCCATGGGGCGGTGAATAGGATGCTGAGCAAGACAGCGGCTTTGCAACTATTAGGCATGTTCGTCCTCCCTGATTTCGTGGCATAAGCTTACGGCAGGTTTCGGACTTGAACAAGTTTTAAGCATCGAGCCGGCTTGTTGGACTTAATTTCATGTCGGCCTCAGATCAATCGTCCAGACTAGCCGCTCGCGGTCACGCACCGGCTCGCCCTGAATGAGGAAAGCCTCACAGTCGATCTCGATGCGGTCGCCGGGCCGCGGGGTCGGGACCTCGGCCACGCGCAGATCGACACGCGTGGTTTCCGACCAGATCCGCGCGTCGCCAAACCCGGTGGTCTCGTCCGCGCGGCGCGCAACCACGCGGACAAGGATTGGCGCACCGCCGTCGGCCGTGTAGAGCGCATCACGCGCCATGTTCGGATCCCCTGGATTCCTTCGAGGAATCCACCTGGCCAGACCAGCGATCGAGCAAGTGCCTGATAATGAGTCAGAATTTCGAGCCGAGCCGATGAGGTGGATTCCAAGTGGATTCCCCGGTGAGGAATCCAGTCGCTAGCGAAATCGCGCGCT
>JAWLEL010000016.1:0-16594 GCA_041686165.1 Lentibacter sp. | reverse complement strand
TTGCCGCTGTTCATCACATCAACACCGAATTGCGCACCCGATCGAATGCACGAGGCAAGCGGATGAACCACGAATTGCGGATGCCCTGGATTACCCATCGCACCCCGGTTCATCGGGACTGCTTGAAAACAAGGCGATATTGTCAGCGCCGACGGTCACATAGGCTATCATTCGGCCTATTCCCTTTCGGAAAATCATGGACTGGCAAGAGCTTGCCACATCTCAGGCCAAGATCAAAACGCCCTGCCATGTCGCACCGACAACGCCGGCACTCAGCTCAGCATCCCACCGTCGCTGTCATCACCCGCTTCTTCGGCCAGACGGTCGAAATCGGGCACGGTGACCTGCCGCTTGCCCTTGAGCTCGATCACGCCGTCGCGCTTGAGCGCGTTGATCTGACGGCTCACGGTTTCCAGCGTCAGCCCCAGGTAGTCGGCCATCGCCTCGCGCGTCAGCGGCAGCTCGAACTCGATCGGCCCGCCTGCACCGAGGTTCAGCGTCGCATCGCGCCGCGCCACGATGCTCAGCAGGCTTGCGATCTTCTCGCGCGCCGTCTTGCGGCCCAGCACCAACATCCATTCGCGCGCCGCGTCCAGCTCATCGAGCGTCATCTGCAAGAGCCGCTGGGCGATATGCGGCGTTCGCGTCATCATGTCCTCAAAGGGCTTCTTGCGGAAACAGCACATGACCATATCTGTCGTGGCGACCACGTCATAGGTCGCCGTTTCTCGCCCCGGGCGCCCTACGAAATCGGACGGCAGCAAGAGACCTACCATCTGCGTGCGCCCGTCTTCCATCGTCTGCGTCAGCGTGCCGACACCCTTGACCACCGAGCCGACGAATTCCATCCGGTCACCTGACCAGACTATGGTCTGGCCGGCCTCGTAGCTGCGATAGTATTTGATCTGGTCAAGCAGATCCAGCTCATCCGCCTCGCAGCGGGCACAGACGGCCCTGTGGCGTATGGGGCAATCCTCACAATCCCGAGGAATTTCGGCTACCGACAATTTTGTCATTTTTTCACTTCGCGCGTTTGATCTGCATCAATGCAGGTCCATAGATCGTTCAATAACCCTACGCGGATGGAAAGCAGAACTCAACTCGCACGTATGGGGCTTTTTGACGCGAAAGTCCCACGGTATACATCCTACCCCACCGCTCCCCAGTTCAATACCGAGGTGCGCGGGACCGATTTTGCCAAGTGGATCTCCGCGATTCCCGAAGGTGGCGAGATTTCGCTCTATATCCACGTGCCTTTCTGCCGCCGACTCTGCTGGTTCTGCGCCTGCCGCACGCAAGGCACGACAAAAGATGCACCGGTGCGCGCCTATCTGCAGGTGCTCAAGGACGAGATTACACTGCTGCGCGACGTCCTGCCCAAAGGGGTCAAGCTCTCTCGGTTACACTGGGGCGGCGGCACGCCGACGCTCATGGCACCCGACCTGATGACAGACCTGGCCAACGAGATCACCGCGATCACGCCCTTCGCCGAGAACTATGAATTCTCTGTCGAGATCGATCCCAACGAGGTCGACGATGCCCGGCTCGATGCGCTCGCCCGCGCAGGCATGAACCGCGCCTCGATCGGAGTCCAGGACTTCGACGAGGAGATCCAGCAGACGATCGGCCGCATCCAGGGCTTCGATGTCACGCGCGATGCCGTCGAAGCGATTCGCGCGCGCGGAGTGAACAGCCTCAATGCCGATATCCTCTTCGGCCTGCCGCACCAGTCGCAACGGCGGATCACGGAAAGCGTGCAGAAACTGCTCGCCCTCTCACCCGACCGGGTCGCGCTCTATGGCTATGCCCATGTGCCCTGGATGGCCAAGAGACAACAGCTCATCCCCTCCGAGGCGCTGCCCACGCCGGAGGAACGTCTCGGGCTTTTCGAGACCGCCAGCCGCCTGTTCAAGTGGGACGGCTACGAGGACATCGGGATCGACCATTTCGCGCGCCCCGATGACGCGCTCACACGGGCCAAGAAAGCAGGCAAGCTGCGCCGGAACTTCCAGGGTTATACCGATGATCTGAGCGGTATTCTCGTCGGCCTTGGCGCCTCTTCGATCTCGCGCTTTCCACAGGGCTATGCGCAGAACGCCCCGGCGACCTCGGCCCATACCAAGGCGATTGGCGAAGGCCGTTTCAGCACATCGCGCGGCCATGCCTTCAGCGCCGACGACAAGCTCCGCTCGCGGCTGATCGAGATGCTCATGTGTGACTTTCGCATCGACCGTGCCGAGATCCTCGCCGAGCACGACATCAGCGCCGCGGCGCTCGACGAGATGTTCCGCAGCGCCGATTCCGAGTTCGAAAATGCGCTGGAGATCACCGAACAGGGCCTGTTCATCCCGCCCGTCATGCGTCCGCTCACCCGGATGATTGCGCGAAGCTTCGACGCCTATGAGATGAGCAAGGCAGGGCACAGCTCCGCAATCTGAGTCCGCCAGATCACATTTGCTTGCAACCGCGCCGCTCCGGCACGGTTGCCGTTGAAAAGCCCGGCTGCTTGCGTCATCATCTTTCGAAACGGCGTCAGACCATGAAAACGAGCAGGCCCCCGATGAACACGCTTTCCAGATGCGTCATCTTGATCTCGATTGCAGCGCTCACCGGCTGTGGCGGTGGTGGCTACAAGAAGGCTGACCGCCTCGCGATCCCAAATGCGCAAACCCCGGCAACCGCGACCGGCCCGATTTCCCGGGCCTGCATGGCATCGGGCCGCGAGGCCGCCTCGCGGCAGCTTTGCGGCTGCATCCAGGCCGCGGCGGATATTTCGATGTCAAAGCGCGACCAGTCGCTCGCGGCCTCCTTCTACGATGACCCTCACAGGGCACAGGAAATTCGCCAGAGCGACAATGCGAACCACGAGCGCTTCTGGCGCAAGTATCGCGAATACGGCGAGACAGCCGGGGCCATCTGCGGCGGGTGACGCCGCTCACGGCTCAAGCTGCCCGACATCTCGCGCGGAATGTCCGCCACGGCACAGCCGATGCGTATCACGCCACCTTGTCTGACTCGATCCCCGAAATCGCCTGGATAAGGTTGTCCTCGGTCACCTCCTCGGAGGTGAATGTGCGCATGATCCGCCCAGAATACATCGCCACGATGCGGTCGGAAACGTGCAGGACTTCGGGCATTTCCGAGCTGATGACGATGACGGCATAGCCCTGGGCCGCCAGTTCGCGGATCAGGTTGTGAATCTCGGCCTTGGACCCCACGTCGATGCCGCGTGTGGGCTCATCCACGATCAGAACGTCGGGGCGCATGGAAAGCCATTTGCCTATGACGATCTTCTGCTGATTGCCGCCAGACAGGTTTCCCACGAGCTGTTTCCAGCTCGGGGTGCGGATATCGAGCTTGTCACGGTATTGATCGAAGATCGCAACCTCGGCACCATCGGACACGAAGGGCCCGGCCGTGAGGTCATCAACCTGTGGCAAGGTCATGTTGTCGCGACAGTTCATGCCCAGGACCAGCCCCTGATCCTTCCGGTCCTCGGGGACGAGCGAGATCCCCCGTTCGATCGCGTCATAGGGCGAATGGATCTTCACCTCCTCGCCGTTGATCAGGATCGTGCCTGCCGATGGGTCACGCAGGCCGAAAAGTGTCTCGGCGATCTCGGTGCGTCCCGCGCCGACAAGCCCGTAGAAACCGACAACTTCGCCGCGCCGCACCTCGAAGCTGACATCTTGGTAAAGATCGCCACAGCTCAAGCCGCGCACCTCGAGCGCGACATCGCCCAGCTCGTGATGGCATTCATTGCGGCTGAGATCGAGCTTGCGCCCGATCATCATCTGCGTCACGCCCTCCTCGTCCGTTTCCGCCGTGTTGACCGTGCCCTGGTACTGACCATCTCGCAACACGCTGATCCTGTCGGTAATCTTGAAGATTTCCTCCATCCGGTGCGAGATGTAAGCGATGCCGACCCCCTGTGCCTGCAGATCGGCAATGACTTCGAAAAGCACGATCTTTTCTGCATCCGTCAGCGAGGCGGTCGGTTCGTCGAAGATCACGGCCTTGGCGTCCACCGTCAGCGCGCGGGCAATCTCGACCATTTGCTGGTTGGCGATCGAAAGGTCGCCCACTCGGGTCGAGGCATCGAAGCTCACCTTCAGCTTGTCAAGGATCGCGCGTGTCTTGGCCTCCAATTCGTCCCAGTCCACAAGCCCGAAGCGCTTTCGTGGCAGCTCGCCGAGATAGATATTTTCGGCCACGCTGAGTTCGTCGGCAAGGCTGAGTTCCTGGTGAATGAAGACGATGCCCTTGGCCTTGGCATCGAGCGGACCGGACATGACAACGGGCTTCTCATTCACGATGATCCGGCCTTCGTTGGGCTGGTGGATGCCGCCGAGCACCTTCATCAGGGTGGATTTCCCGGCGCCGTTCTCACCCATCAGGGCGTGCACTTCACCGGGGAGGATGCTCAGCGAGACGCCATCGAGGGCGCGCACGCCGGGGAACGACTTTACGATGCCTTCCAGCCGCAGGACAGGTGTTTGCTCGCTCATACCTTCAACTCCTCTTTGCCTTTGACGTTCAACTGCCGGTCAAGGAACAGCACGGCGATCAGAATGAGACCGATCACGAGATTCACGGTCGAGGTATCCGCGCCGATATGCGACAGCCCCTTGCGCAGGAGCTGGATCGCGACCACGCCGCCGAATGTCGAGATGATCGAGCCGGCGCCACCTGTCAGCTTGGTGCCGCCAAGCACGACGGCAGTGATCACCCACAGCTCATAGAGCTCGCCATCGTTTGGGTTGACCGATCCGCTTTCGGAATAGAATACCACCGCCGAGAGTGCGGCCAGGAATCCGATGATCATGAAGTTGATCAGCATGTGCGGCCCGACCCGAATGCCGGCATTGACCGCCGCCTCCCGGTTGTTTCCGATGGCATAGGCATTGCGGCCATGCACGGTGCGGTTCATCAGGAACCAGATCGCGGCCGTCACGATCAGCAGGAACCACGTGGGCGTGTGCAGCCCGAGAAACTGTGCCTCGGCGAAGTCGACAAGCGTCCAGTTCAGATGGCTCGTCGGCTGCTCGCCGTTATACATGAAAACGAGGCCACGATAGCCCAGCATCGCGCCCAGCGTCACGATGAAGGCATCGACTCCGGTCTTCCAGACAATGATCCCGTTGATCGCGCCTAGAACGACTCCAGTGAGCAGCGCCAGCCCCCAGGCCACGAAGATCACCGCATCACCCATTCCTGCGAAGACCGGCCATGTCATGCTGTCGAGCATGACGATGGCCGCCAGCGCATAGGTCGCGCCGACGCTGAGGTCGATGTTGCCGTTGACCATGACGATGGTCATGCCCATGGCGATGATGCCGATCGGAGCCGACTGCTTGAAGAGCAGCAGCATGTTGTCGGCGTCCATGAAGGCCTTGTCGCTCACCGAGAGAAGCTCGCCTGCCACCGAGAAGAAGATCAACTCGAAAACGATGAAGCCCCAGATGGCGCCGGTCTTGAGATATTTCGAAAGAGTTCCAGCTTGCATTGTCTTTCTCCCTTACGCGATCGGCGACCAGAGCTTGCCGCGCTTGGCTGCGATGTCGAGCCAGACTGCAAGGATGATGATGACCCAGGTCACGACGAACTGAACGTAGAATTCGAGCCCGACCAGCAGAAGACCATTGGTTATGAACCCGAGAATGAGCACGCCGATCACCGTCTTGAAGATCGTGCCGGAGCCGCCAAGAAGCGACGCGCCGCCGAGGATCACGGCTGCGAGCACTTCCAGCTCGAGCCCTTGGCCCACGGTGTTCTGCGAGCCAAGCGAGCGCGACGCCTGCAAGAGCCCCGCTGTCGCCACGCAAAAGGCGCTGATCAGGTAGCAACTGAAGACAACCCGAGCCCGGCGAACGCCCGAGAAGGTCGCCGCCGTGCCATTGCCGCCGACCGAGTAGACCTTGCGGCCAAACGGCGTCTTGGCCAACAGGAGCCCCAGGAACGCCGCCAGCAGCAGGAAGATCAGGATCGGCAACGAGATGCCCAATGCTTCGCCCTGCCCGAAGACGGAGAACCACGTCCCCTCCTTGTCGTCGATGTCCATGTTCTTGCCGCCCGAATAGGTGAGCGTCAGGCCATGAATGGCCGAGAGCATCCCCAAGGTGACGATCAGGGAATTGAGCTTCAGGTAAGCCACCAGAAAGCCGATGAAGGCCCCGAGCGCCAGCGTCATCGCGAACATCGTCGGAATGGCGAGCGCCGGTCCGATCTTGTCATGCAAATCGAGCACAACGATTGTCGAGAAGGACATCATCGACCCGACCGACAGGTCGAGATTTCCAGAAATCACCACGAAGGTGACCCCAAGCGCCATGACCCCCAGAATGGCCGAAGAGCGGATCACGCCCATGATATTGCCAGGATCTATAAATCGCTCGTTCGCGATCGCGAATCCTATGATGAACAGCGCAAAGGCGACAAGTATGCCTTGTCGCGCCAAAAAGCCGCCGATGTCTTTCTTGGTCAGCCCTGCCATTTAACTTCCTCCCTTTTGCCGCGAAAGGCGGCCCTCACACCAGCGTCATGCCGCCGTCGATCATAACGATCTGGCCGGTCATGTAGTCGCTGTCCCTCGACGCCAGGAACGTTGTCGTTCCCGTGATATCCTCCGGCGCAGCCACGCGCCCCTTCAGGATCTCGGAGGAAAACTCCTCCATCGCCTGCCCTGGACGCTCGGCGGCCCCTATCTCCATCAGGTCCTTGTCGACCTGCTCCCACATTTCCGTCGCCACCACACCGGGCGCGAAGCCGGTGACGGTGATATCGTGCTGCGCAAGGTCACGCGCCCCGGACTGCGTCATCGCAACGACAGCGAACTTCGAGGCGCAATAGGGCGCCACATTGTCAAAGCCCTGCCGGCTGGCGATCGAGGCGGTATTGATGATCTTGCCAAACGTGCCCTGGCGGATGAACTGCTTGGCAGCTTCCTGCATTCCGATGAGACAGCCAAGGCCGTTCACATCGTTGATGAAGCGCCAGTTCTCCTCGGTCACGTCGAGAAAATTCATCGGCTTGTTGACGCCGGCATTGTTGAACTTCACGTCGAGCTTGCCGAACTCCGCGACCGCATGGTCGATCATCGCGCGCACCTGCGCGCGGTCGGTGACGTCAACAGCCGCATGCGTGACTTTCCCGCCGCCATGCGCTGCGCGCTCGGTGTTGGCCCCGGCCACTTCACCAACCCTGTCACCATTTATATCGGCAAAGCAGACATCTGCACCTTCATCGAGCAGCGCCTCTCCGATGGCACGCCCAATTCCCTGCGCAGCACCTGTGACGATGCACGACCGACCGGCAACTCGGGCCATGGCGCCCTCCCAGAAATTCTGTTGTGATCTGATAGAAGACACGGGCGCGGCCAAGGCCGCGCCCGCGGGAAGCCGATGTCCTAGAAGACAGGCTTGTCGTACTCGTCCATGTTATCCTGGGTGATCTTCGGCGTGTCGAAGTAGTTCAGGAAGGGAAGGTCCTTGCCTTCGAGCGTTTCGACGGCTGTCTTGAGGGCCGCTTTCGCGTCATCCACCGGGGATTGGTAGATCGAGCCCCAGTATTCACCCCGCCCCATGGCCTCGTAGCCGACAGCGAAGTTCGTCGCACCAACGAAGATGATACCATCGCGGCCAGCGGACTTGGCCGCGTTCAATGCGCCGACACCCATGTTGTCATCGCCAGCATAGACGCCGTCGATATCGTCATACTTGACGAGGAAGGCTTCCATCACCTTCTGCGATTTCTCGCGATTCCAGTCCCCAGGCTGCTTGTCGATCTGCTCCACGTTCGGGCAGACATCGGGCAGACGATCATCAAAGCCCTTGGCGCGCTCGATGGCCGTGGTGTACCCCGGCTGGCCGGTGATGTGCACGACCTTGGCTTCGTCCTCGATACCCATGTCCTTGAACTTGTCGCACATGATCTCGGCGGACCGCTTGCCCTGGGTGATGTTGTCGGGCCCCGAGAAGGAGGCGACGAAATCGAAGCCCTGCTCGGCGATATTCGAGTTCGTGACAATCACCGGGATTCCGGCCTGATGCGCCTTGCGCACGGCGGGGATAACGGCCTCTCCGTTCGTCGGCCAGATAATGATCGCGTCGACTTCCCGCTGGATCAGGTCTTCCATCTGGGCGATCTGGCGGGCCACGTCGCCGCCCGCGTCAAGCACGACGGCCTCGACGTTCTCGTTGTCCTCGGCTGCCTCGATGAAGGCTTTTTCATATGTGGTCTGGTAGCTGTCCACACCGACGTTGTTCTGCGTGATGCCGATGGTCATGGTGTCCGCGACAGCTGCGCTGCCGATCGTCAGGGCTGCAGCGGCCGTCGTTGCCGCAAGTGCATTGCGATAGTTCATTTGGGTCTCCTCCCGGTTTGATCCCTTATCAGGTTTTCTCCCTCGTCTCCACTCGAGGAATCATCATCCGACTCGCCGGACGATCCATCAAATCCTGCCTCGGGACAGCCCGCTGCGAATGCATGGTATATATCCATTTTGGATATTTATACATCCATTTCGGATCGTTTCGCGATACGGTCAGAGTGTCATTTTGAACATTTTGAAAGGGAGGAAGAGAATGGCCGAATCGAATTCGTCCAGAATGAACATTTCAAAACCCGAGACGACTCCTGATGAGCGGAAAGCGCGGTCACACCCCATGAATGCCATGAAAGGACACGGAGAAAGCTATGTCGCCTCCCCCGAGGCGAAGGCCGACATGCTGCGCATCGTGTCCTTCCTGGAGGATTTCGCCGCCGAGCTTGAAGCCTCGATCGAGCTCTATGCCCCCAACCCCTACTACCGCATGTCGCTGCATCTGATCCGCGGCCATCTGGACGCGAAGACGGTCACCCCCACATCGCTCATCGGCGCGAGCCAGGTGCCCTACGCCACGGCGAACAGGCGGCTTAAGGAAATGGTCGAGACCGGGCTGATCGAGCAACGCCCGCGCACGCAGACAGGCAAGAGCTTTTCGATGCATCCCAGCGAGAAGCTTCTCGATCAGTGGATGCAGCTCTCCAGCAGGGTCGAGCGGCTCGCCGCGGGGCGGTTCGGCGGACGCGAGCGCACATCCGACACCAAGGATTATTACTACGGCGGCTCCTATCTTTCGGCCCAGTCGATCCCGCCACTCAAGGTTCTCCCCGAGCCGCTGAAGGTTTCGGGCGGAATTCGTGTGCTCGTGCACGGTGATCCGACCTTCATGGTGATGGACAATCTCAAGCGCCAGTTCGAGCAGGCGATCGGAACGCAAATCCATCAGCGCGCCTTTTCCATCGACAGGCTGCGCGAGGAGGCGGTCCGCAACGCGGAGCGCAAGTCCAGCCGCTACGACATCATCGCACTCGATCTGCCCTGGGTGGGTCTTTATGCAGAACGCGACATGCTCATGCCACTCGACGAGGCCATGGATATCGCACGGATCGACCCTGCCGATTTCCACACCGCTGGCTGGCAGGCGGCGCATTGGGGTGGCCGCCCCTATGGCGTTCCGGCGCAGACAACGCCGGAGCTGCTCTTCTACCGCAAGGATCTCTTCGCCCGCGCAGGGCTGGAACCTCCCGCAACCACGGACATGCTGCTCAAGGCCGCCGCGCATTTCCACGATCCGACCCGCGGCCGCTACGGAATCGCCTGGAACGCGGCGCGCGGCACGGCGCTGGGCCATACCGTGCTGATGACAATGGCCGATTTCGGCCAACCGGTGATCGACCTGGAAAGACATGCCGGCGGCTTTCGCACGGACGATCTCGCCACGCGGGACTACCGCCCGATGATCGACACCGAGGCCGGCCTGAGCGCAGCTGAGTTCCTGCTCGAAATGCTGCGCTATTCACCGCCCGACATCCTCTCGATGTCCTGGTATGAGCGCATCCGCCCCTATGCGACGGGCAATGTCGCCATGGCTTATGGCTACACGCTGCTCGCCCCGTATTTCGAGCTTGACGAGACCTCCCCCGCCCACGGGCAGACCGGCTATCTGCCCCATCCGGCCGGGCCGGACGCGCGCTCTGTCGCACCCGTGGGCGGCTATATCATGGGCATTCCGTCCAACCTGCCGCCGGAGCGTGTTGGCCCCGCCGTCGAGGCGCTGACGGTCTTTACATCGCCGGAAGCACAGAAGCTCTTCGTCCAGAACGGCAGTCGCACGAACCCGCGCTATTCCGTGGGCTCTGATCCGGAAGTGCGCCGGGCCTCGGCGATCTTCGAGGCGGTCGATGCCATGTCCTGGCGCGATGAGCTCCAGTTCTGGCCACGTCCGCCGGTTCCCGAGATCAGCGATATCATCCGGGTCTGCGGCGAGGAATTTCACGACATGCTGCGCGGGATCACGTCCCCGCGTGACACTTTGCGCAGGGCCCAGGAGCGGGCCGACGCACTCATACGATCAAACGGGACAATGTGACTGAGGAGGAGACATCATGGACCCCAATCGCCTGAAAGGTAAGAATATCCTGATCACCGGAGCCGCGCGCGGCATGGGCGCGGCAAATGCCGAGAGCTTCGCGGCGCAAGGCGCGAATGTCTGCATCGGCGATCTCGATCTGGACGAAGCCCAGACCGTCGCCACCCGCATCAACGAGGCGGGCAACGGCCAGGCGATCGCGGTCAAGATGGACGTGACCAAACGCGAAGACAACGCGAGCGCCGTCGCGGCCACGGTCGAAGCCTTCGGCTCCATCAACGTGGGGCTTTTCAATGCCGGCCTCAACAAGCCCCGGTTCTTCATGGATATCGATGAAGACAACTGGGACATGATCATGAACGTCAACACCAAGGCCATGTGGCTCGGCATGCAGGAAGTGGCCCGCCAGATGATCGCCCAGGGCCCGATGGCAGATCACCCCTACAAGCTGATCAACGTGGGCTCCATCGCCTCGCGCAAACCGCTCGTCGATGTGACGGTCTACTGCACCTCGAAATACGGCTGCCTCGCGCTCACCGAATGCGGCGCGCTCGGGCTGGCCGAGCACAACATCACCGTGAACGGCTATGCGCCGGGTGTCGTCGTGACCCCGCTCTGGGAGCAGCTCGACAAGGACCTCGTCGAGATCGGCTTCAAGGAGCGCGCAGGGCAGGCCTATGACGACATCGTCGAGAACAACCTCGTGATCAAGCGCGTGTCCTACCCCGAAGACATCACGGGCACGGCCTCGTTCCTTGCCTCCAATGACAGCGACTACATGACCGGCCAGATGATCTCGATCGATGGCGGCTGGGTCACGAAGTAAGCCGCAACCAACCCAACAGCACACAAACAGCGGGGCGACACGCCCCCAAGGAGTCATCATGTCAGAACGTCCAGGCAACGCACTCATGCCCAACTTGCTCACGCCGCAAGACCTTGAAACCAACTGGCAATGGCGCGACAAGCTGCCGGCGCACGGTCACACCGCCGTGGACTTCGAACGCCGCGTCGACCATGATCGGCTGCGCCGCTATCGCCTGGCCCGCACGCGGCAAAGCTTGCAGAACTCGAACGCGGGCTCGCTGCTGCTCTTCGACGTGAACAACATCCGCTATGTCTCGGCCACGAAGATCGGCGAGTGGGAACGGGACAAGATGTGCCGTTTCTGCCTGCTGACGGGCGATGATTCACCTTACGTCTGGGATTTCGGCTCTGCTGCGGTGCATCACCAGCTCCATTCCGACTGGCTCGAGCCCGATCACTGCCTCGCCGGTGTCGTCGGCATGCGCGGCACCATCCCGCCGGAATTCGGCCTGATGCGCAAATACGCCAAGATGATCGCCGAGCTGATCAAGGATGCGGGCATGGCCGACATGCCCGTCGGTGTGGACTATGCCGAAACGGCCATGTTCCATGCGCTCCAGGAAGAAGGCATCAACGTGGTCGATGGCCAGCAGATCATGCTTGCCGCGCGCGAGATCAAGAACTGGGACGAGATCCAGCTTCTCACGCAGGCCGCCGCGATGGTCGATGGCGTCTACCACATGATCTACGAAGAGCTGAAGCCCGGCGTGCGCGAGAACGACATCGTCGCCATGTCGAACAAGCTGCTCTACGAGATGGGGTCCGATGATGTCGAGGCGATCAACGCCATCTCCGGTGAGCGTTGCAACCCGCACCCGCACAACTTCACCGACCGTCTGATCCGCCCAGGCGATCAGGCCTTCTTCGACATTCTCCAGTCCTATCAGGGCTATCGGACCTGCTACTACCGCACGTTCAACGTGGGCCGCGCCACGCCGTCGCAGAACGACGCCTATGTGAAGGCGCGCGAATGGATCGACGCCTCCATCGCGATGATCAAACCCGGCGTGACCACCGACAAGGTCGCCGCGGTCTGGCCGACAGCGGAAAGCCTAGGTTTTCCAAATGAGGATGCAGCCTTTGGCCTTCAGTTCGGCCACGGCCTCGGGCTGGCGTTGCACGAACGCCCGATCATCTCCCGCGCGGTCAGCATGGATCACCCCATGGAGATCAAGACCGGCATGGTCTTTGCCCTGGAGACCTATTGCCCCGCGACGGACGGATACTCTGCCGCGCGGATCGAGGAGGAGGTCGTCGTGACGGAGACAGGCTGTGAAGTGATCAGCCTCTTCCCGGCCGAGGAACTGCCGATCGCCAACCGATACTGACCGGCGGCAGAGCTCCGCCTTGCGCCCTTCTCCCTGCGCAAGGCGGAGGATTGCCCCATCGCCCCCGCATCTCTCAGGAGACCATCATGGCCAAGACGAAAACAAACACCGAAGACTACCTGCGGATGTACCGCCAGATGGTGCGCATCCGCACCTTCGAGGACAACGCCAACCAGCTCTACCTTTCCGCCAAGATGCCGGGGCTGACGCATATGTATTCCGGCGAGGAAGCCGTTGCCGTGGGCATCTGCGAAGCGCTGACCATCGATGACAAGATCACCTCGACGCACCGCGGCCATGGCCATTGCGTGGCCAAGGGCGCCGAGTTCAAGGAGATGTTCTGCGAATTGCTGGGCAAGGAAGAAGGCTATTGCCGCGGGAAAGGCGGCTCGATGCATATCGCCGACCAGTCCAACGGCAACCTCGGAGCCAACGCCATCGTCGGCGGCTCCATGGGCATCGCCACGGGTTCGGCCTTCACATCCAAACTGCTGGGCAAGGACGACGTGACCGTCTGCTTCTTCGGCGACGGGGCCACCGCCCAGGGCCTTCTTTACGAGGTCATGAACATGGCCGCCCTGTGGAACCTGCCCGTGATCTACGCCTGCGAGAACAACGGCTATTCCGAATACACCAAGACAGAGGAAATCGCCGCCGGCTCGATCACGGCGCGGGCCGAGGCCTTCGGTATCGAGGCCCACCAGGTCGACGGGCAGGACGTGCTCGCAGTCAATGAATTGACGCAGAAGCTCGTTGCTCGCGCCCGCAAGGGCGAAGGCCCCTTCTTCATGGAGCTGATGACCTATCGCTATCACGGGCACCACGTTGGCGACATCAACCGCGAATACTATCGCTCCAAGGATGAAGAGACGGATTGGAAGGAAAACAAGGACCCGATCATCAAGTTCCGCGGCTGGCTCGTCGAACAAGGCATCGCCAGCGAGGAGGAGATCGAGGCGATGAATGCCGAGATCAAGAAGGACGCCGAGGAAGCCGTCGCCTATGCCGAGGCGGCGCCCTACCCCGACCAGTCCGAAGTCGACATGCACGTCTTCACCGATATCAAACACGCGCTCGCGCGCGACACGGCCTGAGGAGAAAGAGCAATGCGAGAGATTACCCTGTCCCAAGCCGTCAACGAGGCCCTGGCCGAGGAAATGCGCCGTGACGAAACCGTCTTCATCATCGGCGAGGACGTGGCCGAGGCGGGCACGCCCTTCAAGGTTCTCAGCGGGCTTGTGGAGGAGTTCGGCACGGCCCGCGTCGTCGACACGCCGATCGCGGAGCCGGGCTTCATGGGCCTCGGCGTCGGGGCAGCCATGACCGGCTCCCGCCCGGTCGTCGACCTGATGTTCGGAGATTTCATCTACCTGATCATGGATCAGCTCTGCAATCAGGCCGCCAAGTCCTACTACATGTCCGGCGGCAAGCTGAACGTCCCGCTGGTGCTGCGCACCAACCTCGGTGCCACCCGCCGCTCGGCGGCGCAGCACTCGCAGTCGCTTCATGCGCTGGTGGCACATATCCCCGGCCTCAAGGTCGCCATGCCCTCCTCGGCCTACGAGGCCAAGGGCCTGATGAAAACCGCCATTCGCGATGACAACCCGGTGGTCATCTTCGAAGACAAGCTGATGTATAACGACAAGGCCCCGGTGCCCGAGGATGAGTTTCTCATTCCCTTCGGTGAGGCCAATGTGAAACGGGAAGGCTCCGACATCACGCTCATCGGCACCTCCTCGATGGTGCAGGTCTGCGAGGCCGCCGCTGAAATCCTTGCGAAAGAAGGCATTGAAGCCGAGGTGATCGACCCACGCACCATCGTGCCGCTGGACGAGGCTGCGCTGCTCGAATCCGCGAAGAAAACCTCCCGCGTGATCGTCGTGGACGAGGGCCATCAAAGCTACGGCATCACCGGCGAAATCGCCGGGCGGATCAATGAGAAAGCCTTCTACCATCTTGATGCTCCCGTGCTGCGCATGGGCGCGATGGATGTGCCCGTGCCATTCTCGCCCGCGCTGGAAGACATCACCGTGCCCACACCCGAGGCCGTGGCAGAGAAGGCGCGCAAGCTCATGAGCGGGGAGATGATCCATGCCGCATGACAACGGGCCGCATGACGTCATCATGCCGGCCCTCGGCATGGCGCAGGAAACCGGCAAGATCGTCGCCTGGCAGAAATCCGAGGGCGATGCGGTCAAGACCGGCGATGTGCTCTTCGAGGTTGAAACCGACAAGGCCACCATGGAAGTCGAGGCGCAGGCCGACGGCTTCCTGAACGGCGTGCGCGCCGCGGCGGGCGAGGATGTGCCTGTCGGCAACGTGATCGCGCAGATCGGCTCCGAGGCGCAAGCCTCTGAGCCTGTCGCGCCCGCTGCGCCCGAGACGGGCTCTGCCGAAGCGCTGCCCGAGGGCGCGGAAGTCATCATGCCCGCACTTGGCATGGCGCAGGATACGGGACTCATCGTCGCCTGGCACAAGGCCCTGGGCGATGAGGTGGCCGCTGGTGACATCCTCTTCGAAGTGGAAACCGACAAGGCCACGATGGACGTCGAGGCCGGGGAGAATGGCTACGTCGCAGCCCTGCTGGCCGAGGCGGGCGAAGCCGCCCCCGTGGGCGCGCCGATCGCGGTCATCTCGGCGGAAAAGCCTGCAAACCCCGTGCAGCGCAGCCAGGCCGACGCCGCTGCGCCCGCGACGTCGCAGACCAAAGCAGATTCCGCGCCCGACTCCAAACCTGAACCCGAGCCAGCGAAGGTGCCACAGGCTCCCGCGCCCAAGCGCACTGATGGTCGTATCCTTGCTTCACCCAAGGCGCGGCGGTTGGCGCTTGAACAGGGGTTGGACCTGAAGCGTCTTGTCGAGGCCGGACATCCGCAGCCCTATCACGTCGCGGACCTCGAGGTTCTGAAGGCGCTGCCGGAGAAAACTGCAGGCAGTGCGGCCACGGCCTCGCGCCACCTGACCGCCGAACTCTCCACGGACGGATTCGCCGAATTCGCCGCATGGGCCAGCGAGAGCGAGGGGCTGAACGACACGAACACCCTTCTGGCTGGTCTCGCCGCAGCGAGCCTCGGGCAGGGTGAGGCGACGATCACGGTCGAGAGCTTCGACCAGGCGCGTGCCTATGCCGTCCCGGCCGGGGCCTTCAGCGCGATCACCTTGGCAGAAGAAGGCGCCACGCCCGAACTCATCCTGCGCGATCTGCGCATGAGCCGCGTCAGCACCGTCGCCCTTGGCGCGGAAGAAGCCCCGGTTCTCACGCTCAGCTACGCCGGAAGCAGGCTTGTCGTCACGCTCGAATGCGCGGGGCACCATCTCACCGCTGCCCAGGCCGTCAGCCTGTTGTCCGAATTCGCGGGCCGGGTGGAGCAACCGCTCCGCCACCTGCTCTAAGTCTTGGAGACACTCATGGAATTCACAGATCTCTACATCAACGGCACATGGGAAAAGCCCGCCTCGGGCGAGCGTTTCGATGTGATCAACCCGGCAACCGAAGAGGTCCTCGCCTCCGTCGCCTCTGCCGACATCGCCGACGCCGACGCCGCGCTCGACGCGGCTGAAGCCGCGATGAAGGACTGGGCCGCGCGCACGCCGCGCGCGCGCGCCGAGGTCCTGCGCAAGGCTTGGGAGCTGATGACGGCGCGGCTCGACGAGTTCGCCCATCTCATGACGCTCGAGAACGGCAAGGCCGGCGTGGATGCGCGCGGCGAGGCCACCTATGCCGCCGAGTTCTTCCGCTGGTTCGCCGAGGAGGCCGTGCGCGCCGACGGGATGATCACGCACGCGCCGGCCTCGGGCGCGCGCATCATGGTGCAGCACAAGCCCGCCGGGCTGGCCGTCCTCGTGACGCCATGGAACTACCCGGCGGCCATGGGCACCCGCAAGATCGCCCCCGCGCTGGCAGCGGGCTGCGGTGTGATCATCAAGCCCGCGTCCGAAACGCCGCTGACCATGCTGGCGCTGATGCCGCTTCTGGAGGAGGCGGGC
>JAWLEL010000015.1:0-16597 GCA_041686165.1 Lentibacter sp. | reverse complement strand
ACCAGCTGATCGCCCACGGCAAAACCGCGCCCTTGGGCCCGCAGGGTATCCGACACGCCCGACGCGGCATCAAGCCCGAAGGCCGACCCACCGGAAAGCACAAGGGCATCGACCTCTTCGACGGTCTTGTCGGGGGCGAGCAGGTCTGTCTCACGCGTGCCGGGCGCACCGCCCATGACGTGGACACCGCAGGTGAAGGGCCGCGCGCCGATGAGGACTGTCGCACCCGTCTTGATCTGACTGTCCGTCGCGTTTCCGACGCTGAGCCCGTCCACATCGGTGATCAGGTTCAATGGGCCTGTGCTGGTCATTTCGTCTCTCCTTGTTGCGAAAATACCTTGCCAGATTGAGCGGAATCGGCAATGAGAAACCACGCGAGGAACGGTGGCGCCGCTCCGCTGATGCGAATTGCAAACAGTCCTGAACGCCGGGACCTTTCTTTTCAGGAGGGTCACTATGACTGCACGTCCAGAAATGTATCGTTTCCACAACGGTGAAAAAGCACCGCTTCAATTCGAACTGCGTGAATACGAGGTGCGCCTTTCGAAGCTGCGCGACATCATGAAAGCGGAAGGTGTCGACGCGGCTGTCTTCACGTCGATGCACAACGTCTCCTACTACTCCGGCTTTACCTACTGTGCCTTTGGTCGCCCCTACGCGATGGTTGTGACGCAGGGGGAAGCCGTCACGATCTCGGCGGGGATCGACGCGGGCCAGCCTTGGCGCCGCTCGTTCTGCGACAACATCACCTATACCGACTGGCAACGTGACAACTTCTGGCGCGCGGTCCTCAGCGTCGCCGGGGATGGCAGGCGCGTGGGCTACGAGAGCGATCATCTCTCGCTCATGCAGAAGGCCAAGCTTGACCACTTCCTCGCCCCTGCCGACACAGTCGATCTTTTCGAGCCGACCATGCGGCAGCGCATGATGAAATCCCCCGCCGAGCTTGAGCTGATACGCGCAGGCGCGGCCGTGGCGGACGTGGGCGGCTACGCGATCCGCGAGGCCGTGAAAGTCGGCGCGCGGGAGATCGACGTGGCCATGGCGGGCCGTGACGCGATGGAGCTTGAGATTGCCAAGCGCTTTGCGGACGCGGAGTATCGTGACACGTGGGTCTGGTTTCAGTCGGGGATCAATACCGACGGTGCGCATAATCCGGTCACGGGGCGCAGGATCGAGCACGGGGATATCCTGAGCCTCAACACGTTTCCGATGATCTCGGGCTATTATACCGCACTGGAGCGGACGATGTTCGCCGTTGAGGTGGACGCTGCCAGCCTGGCAATCTGGGAGGCGAATGTGGCTGCTCATGAGCTGGGAATATCGCTTCTGAAGCCCGGCGCGAGCTGTGCGGAGGTGACGGAGAAGATCAACGCTTTCTTCGAGGAACGCGACCTGTTGCAATACCGGACCTTCGGATATGGGCATTCCTTCGGGGTCTTGTCGCATTACTACGGCCGCGAGGCGGGCCTGGAGCTGCGCGAAGATATTGATACGGTTCTGGAGCCGGGACATGTGATATCGATGGAGCCGATGCTTACCTTGGCCGAAGGGCAGCCGGGTGCGGGAGGCTACCGCGAGCACGACATTCTCGTGATTACCGAGACCGGAAACGAGAATCTCACCGGATACCCCTACGGGCCTGAATTCAACTTGGTAGGATGATGTTCCGGATCTCCTTTGCGAGTCTGACCGGCGGGGAGCTTTGCCCTCCTGGGTGTTTCTTCAGGTATCGCCAAGGTTGGTGCGAAGCAGGGATCGGCTCGGTATGCATGGGGATCGCGCACAGAAAGCCGGCTTCGAGCCCTTTTCAATTTTGCTCGCTGCGAATGCTGGAGGCAGCCGCTTTGCTGCCCCAAAAGAATGGGGGCCGTTGAACCGGCCCCTCATCCTCACCCTGCCCGTAACCGGTTTGCCTGTGGTGGCTCTTACCCCGATCCTTGATCGGGAATGACGCGCCCTTGCGCGATGCGGACCGCGTCGCGGCTTCCAAAGCTTGCGTGCTTGGAGAAATCCGCAGCGGTGCCGAGAGCCTGTTCGACGTCCAGCGAAATTGCGGCTGTGGGGAGGCTCGATACACCTTCGCAAAAAAGGCCGAAGCGGCGATTCATCAACTATTCCCCCAATGAGCGCTGCGCATGTGCCGGATCAATTCATGCGCTGCGAGTGCTAATCAAGATATAGGCGAATCACTGCGAATTGGTCAACAACTAGTGATTCGCCCGGAGGGGAGTTTGACCTAAGTGTCTGGCGGCGAATCTCATTTTTTCGTGGGGCAAGCGGTCTTCCCGCGCTGAGGCGTCCGTCAGCCGTTCTCGCGCAGGATATGTCCGGCCAGGTAGAGCGATCCGCAAATCAGGATACGCGCCTCGGGACAAAGCTCGACAATCGTCTTCACGGCCGTGGTGGTATCGTTTGCTTCGAAGGCGCTGATGCCTTCTGCGCGTGCGGCTTGTGCCGTCGTTTGCGCAGGGAGCGTATTGATCTCCCCCGGAATCGAGACGGCGTGCAGCGCTTCGAGATGTGGTCTGAGAGGGCTGAGGTATCCGGAGATATCCTTGGTGTTGAGCATGCCGCAAATCGCATAGGTCGGTCGCTTTGACTGGCGGCCGAGATGAACGCCGATGGCCTGACCCGCCGCCGCGTTGTGGCCGCCGTCGAGCCAGAGCTCGGCATCTGGCGCGATTTCGGTGAGGGGGCCTTCGCGAAGCCTTTGCATCCGGGCGGGCCAGATGGCGCGGCGGACGGCGGCCTCGGGATCGCCCGCTCCGAGGGCGCGCAGGGTGGCGATCGCCGCACCGGCGTTTTCGACCTGATGCTCGCCGGGCAGGCTGGGCATGGGCAAATCGAGAAGGCCGGTTTCATCCTGGAAGACGAGGCGGCCGCGTTCTGTGAAGGCGTTCCAATGCTGGCCATGGGCCAGGAGCGGCGCGCCCAGCGCGTTCGCGCGCGTTTCGATGACCGCGAGCGCGTCGTCTTTCTGGGGGCCGACAATGCAAGGCACGCCGCGCTTGATGATGCCTGCCTTTTCCGCGGCAATCTTGCCAAGCGTATTGCCCAGGAACTGCTCGTGGTCGATGGAAACGGGGGTGATCACAGTCAGGGCGGGTCTGTCGATCACGTTGGTCGCGTCAAGCCGCCCGCCCAGGCCGACTTCGAGCAGGGTGTAGTCGGCTGGCGCGCGGGACATCGCGAGGATCGCGGCGCAGGTCGTGATCTCGAAATAGGTGATCTGCGCCCCGTCATTGGCCGCGTAGCATTCGTCGAGCACTTCCGTCAGGTGCTGTTCGCTGATGAGCTCGCCCGCGAGACGGATTCGCTCGTGAAAGCGCGCCAGATGCGGCGAGGTGTATGCGTGGGCGGTGAGGCCCGCGCCTTCGAGCCCGGCTCTGACCATGGCAAGGGTCGACCCTTTGCCATTGGTGCCGGCGAAGTGAATGACGGGCGGCAGCGCGTTCTGCGGATTGCCGAGCGCATCGAGAAGCGACCAGACGCGATCGAGCGTGAGGTCCATGAGCTTGGGATGCAGCGCCATCATCCTTTCGAGGATGACATCGGACGTGGCCGTCATTTCGTCTGGTCTGCCTTTTTGGAAGCGGCGTTGTCTTCCGCCTGCGCCGTTGCCGGCTCTTTCCCGGCCTTCGGATCTTCGACGGCGGGTTCGGTCGGCGCAGGAAGATCGCCAGCGACGGCGGGGGGCTGGCCCATCAGAATGCGGGTCATGCGGATAAGCTCATCGCGCAGGTGCGTGCGTGGTGTGACCCTGTCGAGCATCCCATGATCAAGCAGGTACTCGGCGCGCTGGAATCCTTCGGGCAGTTTCTCGCCCAGCGTTTGCTGAATGACGCGTGGTCCGGCAAAACAGATGAGCGCGCCCGGCTCGGCGATCTGGATGTCGCCGAGCATGGCATAGGAAGCGGTCACACCGCCGGTCGTCGGATGCGTGAGCACGACAATATAAGGCAGGCCTGCATCCTGAAGCATCTGAACGGCGACTGTCGTGCGCGGCATCTGCATGAGGCTGAGAATCCCCTCCTGCATGCGAGCGCCTCCGGCGGCGGAGAAGAGCACGAGAGGGCGTTTTGACTCGACGGCGCGCTCGGCGGCCGCAATGATCGCATTGCCGACATACATGCCCATTGAGCCGCCCATGAAGGAAAAATCCTGCGCAGCGGCGACGATGGGCATGCGTCCCATTTCACCTTCTGCAACGAGCATGGCCTCTTTCTCGCCAGTGCCCTTCTGCGCGGCCCTCAATCGCTCGGGGTATTTCTTCTGGTCGCGGAACCTGAGCGGGTCTTCGATCGGTTCGGGCACCTTCACCTCGGTGAAGATACCGCCATCAAACAGCGCAGTGAAACGATCTCTCGGCCGGATCGCCATGTGATGGCCGCAGGAGGTGCAGACATTCAGATTGGCCGACAATTCCCTGTGAAAGAGCATCGTGCCGCAATCATCGCATTTCGACCAGAGGTTCTCGGGTGTTTCGCGACGCGAGAAGATCGAGTTGATGCGGGGGCGAACATAGTTGGTGATCCAGTTCATGGGCCGACCTTGTGTCGTTACGTTTCAGCCTCAAATAAGCCTGCCGGTAGGGAAATGCAAACGCGCGATTGGCTGCGCGGTATTCACCGCCTGAGGCCGATACGTGCGGCGACCCACATCAGAAAAAGGATCAAGAGTTCAACCAGCAACTGCCATGACAGGTAGTGCGATACACCTTGATCCGCGAAGGCGCCGCCGATGCTGTCGGAGGGAAAAAGGAACAGCGCAAAGCCCGACGCATACCCCCCTGCTTCACCGTAAAGGAGAAAGGCGAAGAGGTTGTTGGCGAGATGGAAGGCGATGGCGGGGCCGAGCGTGCCGGAGCGCGCAGTCAGGTCGGAGGCGCAGAGCCCCATGAAAAAGGCCCAGACCACGTATTGAAAGCTGGCCGCTCCGCCCGGGCCGGCGTTCCAGTGGGCCAGTCCGAAAACAAGATTGGTCAGAATCAGCCAGATCGCGGGCTGCGCAAAGAGGGCGGCCAATTGTTGTTGAAGGTAGCCGCGATACATCAGCTCCTCCGCGCCGATCTGGACGGAAACGGCGAGGAGTGCGACAGGCAGGAAGACCGCCCAGGAAAACAGGCTGCGCATCTCTTCCACCGCGGCAAAGCTCCACCAGGGCGGCAGAAGCTCCAGGGCCAGCAACAGCAGCATGAGCGGGACGAAAACCATGCGGAAATGGACCGCCAGCTTCTCGAGAGGGCCAGTCAGAGAACTGAGCCCGCGCCCGTGGATAAGCCGGGCGGCGAGAAGGACGCCGGCGGCGAGGAAGACGAAGGAAAAAAGCTGGGCCGCAAGGGAAAGCGGCGTGGCGCCGGTGTAGAATGCGTCCATCGCCTCGGGCGCGTCCTCGCGCAGGAGGGCGTCGAGCAGATTGTAGCTGACACGGTAGAAAAGCTCGATCCCGGCCATGCCGAGGATGAGTAGCGGCAGCGTCTTGCGGCGTCGCGCGGGCGCGACATAGTTTTCATGGGGGGCATAGGGATCGTGCATCTTTCAGCGACCGATCGCCAACCGCGCGGCCAGCGAAGCGCATGGCCGTAGCCTGGCGACGAGCGCGGCAGAAAGCACGATGACACCGAAAGATTTCAGGAGCGAGAGCATTCTGCTCGCGCTGAAGCCGTGTCCGAACTCAGCGGCAGGCCGCAGCCATGTGCGTGTTGTGACCACCTGAGCGAGAACCATGAAATACACGTGACCCTTCGCGATCAACGCACCGACCGTCAGGCGGAGGCTGAGGGTCGGCGGCCTCTGCTCGCCCGAGGCGCATGTGAGAGCAGTCAGGTATTTCCGGGCGTCGTAGCGCATATACCGCCTTTAGCGTCTAAATCCGGTTCGGCATAGCGCGCCGCGGTTTCCAGTCGGTGAAAACTGGCATGAGCGTGGCGTCAGCGCTTCCTGTCGGCAGGGTAGACACCAAGAATTTCGAGGTGGGACGTGAAATAACCCAGCTCTTCAAGAGCAAGCTGGACATTCCGGTCATCGGGATGTCCGTCGATGTCTGCGTAAAAGCGTGTCGCGGTGAAGGAACCATCGACCATGTAGCTTTCCAGCTTCGTCATGTTGACGCCGTTTGTGGCAAAGCCCCCCATTGCCTTGTAGAGCGCGGCTGGAATGTTGCGGACCTCGAAGACGAAGGTCGTCATCATGCCAAGCTTGCCGCGACGCGCATAATCAGGCTCGCGGCCCATGATGACGAAACGCGTCGTGTTGTGGCCGTGATCTTCTATGTCGCTGGCCAGCACGGTCAGCCCGTAGGTCTTCGCGGCAAGAGCAGAGGCCAGAACGCCTTCGTCGCGCGCGCCGCTGCGGGCCAGTTCCGCCGCCGCGCCCGCGCTGTCGGGGGCGGAAACGGGCTCGATACCCTGTGATTTCAGGAACTCGGCGGATTGCGGGAGCAGGACGGGATGCGCACGCACGCGGCGCACATCGCCGAGCGCGACGCCTTCGTTGGCCATCAGCGCGATGCGGACACGCACGAAGGCTTCCGCAACGATGAAGAGGCCGCAATCTGGGATGAGCCTGTGGTTGTCCGCAACGCGCCCATAAGTGGTGTTTTCGACCGGAAGCATGGCGTAATCCGCCGCGCCCGCCCGCACCTTTTCGATCGCCTCTTCGAATGAGGCGCAGGGCACGGGCTGGGCCTCGGGGCGGGCTGACATGCAGGCTTCGTGGCTGTAGGCGCCAAGCTCGCCCTGAAATGCTATGCGGTCGGTCATTCATTCGGCCTTTGGAAGTTCACTGCCCGACAGGGGCGTTTGGCCGCAGAAACTACACCTTGCGCTCTGATAGGGGAAGCGGATAGATACGCGCCAAAGCTCAAGAAACGGATTCTGGCCCATGTTTGACACAATGACGTTCACCAAGGTCCTCGGCGCTGTTTGCGGATCGCTGCTCCTCTTCCTCTTCGCCAAGTGGGGCGCGGAGTCGCTTTATCACGTCGGCGCTTCCGGACATGGCTATGGAGACGAGAAGGTCGTCGGCTACCTGATCGAAACGGATGATACTGATGCTGAGCCCGAAGAAGAAGTCGAAGAGGTGGACTTCGCCACGGTGCTTGCCTCGGCCGATGCCGGCAAAGGCGCGCGGGTGTTCAACAAGTGCAAGGCCTGCCACAAGCTCGAGGACGGCGAGAACGCGACTGGCCCGCATCTTTACGACATCGTCGGGCGCGCTGTCGGTTCTGCTGACGGGTTCGGCTATTCAGGTGCATTGAGCGAGGTGGCGGATACATGGGGCGCGGAAGAACTTAGCGCCTTCCTCGAGGACCCGCGCGGGTATGCTCCGGGCACCAGCATGAGCTTTCGCGGACTTGGTGACGTGGAGGATCGCGCCAACCTGATCGCCTATCTCGACACGATCGGCGAGTAAGCCTGCCTCAAATCGAATTCGAGAGAGCCGCCAGCCGCAGGGCCGGCGGCTTTTTCATGCTTATCTCACGGGCTGTCACGAATTCTCAACTTGAACAGCAAGCCTCTTGGAATCTAGGGTGATCCAAGCAAAAAACTCGGAACGGGAAAACGTATCCGAACCGCAAGGAGGCGAAGCGATGACGCAATACCGCTCAAGATCGGCAGCGCAAGATCGGGCATTTTCCGAATGGATCCCTCTGGCTCTCACGGCCCTGTTGTTCATCATGGCTTCGGTCCTCGCCGTGTCTGCACAACAGGATGAGGAGCAGGAGATCATTAAGTCGCATGGCTATTCGTTCTTCGGTAATCTGAAATACCCGTCCGATTTCGAACATTTCGATTATGTGAATCCGGATGCGCCCAAGGGTGGCGAGATTTCCATAGCTGTGTCGGGCAATTTCGACTCGATGAACCCTTACACACGCAAGGGACGCGCGGCAGCGCTGGCGACCATTGGCTATGAGTCGCTTCTCGGCCAGGTGCAGGCGGGCGAGGGTGGCCTGCCCGCGGACACATCAGGGGAATACTACGGCCTGTTGGCCCATACGATCGAATATCCTGCGGACAAGTCCTGGGTGATTTTCCACATGCGCCCGGAAGCGCGTTTCTCGGACGGCACGCCGGTCACAGCACATGATATCGCCTTCAGCCACAACCTGCTTCTGGATGAGGGGCTCAAGTCCTATGCCGATGCGGTGCGCGCGCGCATCCCCAAGGTGGAGGTGCTCGATGACCACAGGATAAAATTCTATTTCACCGACGGCATCTCCCGCCGCTCGCTGATTGACCAGGTCGGGTTTGTGCCCGCGTGGTCGAAGAAGTGGTATGAGGAGACGGGCGCCAAACTTGACGAGTCACGGCTCGAGATATCGCCGGGCTCGGGACCATACATCGTCGACCAGGTCGACGTGAACCGCTCCGTCACCTACAAACGCAATCCGGACTACTGGGGATGGCATCTGCCGATCAACAAGGGACGGCATAATTTCGATGCGATCCGGCTGGAGTACTTTTCCGATTCCACGGCGGCCTTCGAAGCGTTCAAGAGCGGTGATGTGACCTATCGCACTGAAAGCGACCCAAAACTCTGGGCCACGTCCTATGACTTCCCTGCCGTGGATCGCGGCCATGTAAAGCTCGAAGAGCTGCCCGATGGCGCACCGCCTGCCAACACCGGCATCGTCTTCAATCTTGGCCGGGAAATCTTCGAAGATGTCCGCGTGCGCGAGGCTGTCTCGCTGGCTTTCAATTTCGAATGGACCAACGCGTCCCTGCTCAATGGCCTTTACGAACAGCAGACTTCCTTCACGACGGGCACGAAATTCGAGGCCAAGGGCGTACCCGGTGAAGCGGAGACGAACATCTTCGAAAGCCTTGAGGCAGAGGTGCCGGAGAGCCTGTTGACGAGTGAGCCGCGTGTGCCCCACACGTCGAAGGCAAATAGGCTCTTGGACCGCAGAAACCTGCGCCGCGCGATGAACCTTCTTGACGAGGCCGGCTGGCCTGTGGGCGATGACGGGCTGCGCCGCGACGCTGCGGGCGAGCTTCTCGAGCTGAACTTCCTGTTCAACTCGGCGGATTCGCCGACGAACAAGGCCATGTCCGAGGCCTTGGTGTCCAACCTGAAGGCCATGGGCGTCTCGGCCACCTTCGAAGCCGTGGACCCTTCGCAATACACCAAGCGCGAGCGCGACAAGGATTATGACCTCGTGATGGATGGCTACCCGGCACTGTTTGGCATGGGCACGGGCTACCAACAACGTTTCGGCTCGGAGGCTGCGGAATTCTCGGTCTTCAACCCTGCGGCTCTCGCCAGCCCCATCGTGGACGAGGTGATAGAAATTGGACTTTCCAGCGAAACGCAGGAGGAAGAGGATCTTGCCGTAACTGCGCTCGATCGCGCATTGCGGCATGAGTTCTTCCTGATCCCGACGGGCTATGTGGCCGACCACTGGGTGGCATATTACGATATGTATGAACACCCCGAGGAGATCCCGCCCTATGCGCTGGGGACGCTGGATTTCTGGTGGTTCAACGCCGAGAAGGCCGAACAGCTGAAAGACGCGGGAGCGCTGAGGTAAACCCATGGGCGCGTATATCCTGCGGCGTCTGCTGCTGATCATTCCAACGCTGCTCGGCATCTTGCTGATCAACTTCGCGCTGGTGCAATTTGTGCCTGGCGGGCCCGTCGAGCAAGCGCTCGCCCGCGCGCAGGGCGAGGGGAATGTCTTCGGGAGTTTCGCCGGACAGGAGGGCACGGAAGGCGCGCTTGGCGAGAATACGTCGGAGTATGTCGGAGCGCGGGGACTGCCGCCCGAGTTCATCGCGGAGCTGGAAAAGGAATTCGGTTTCGACAAGCCACCCGTCGAGCGTTTCCTGATGATGATCGGCAACTACGCCCGCTTTGATTTCGGCGAGAGCTATTTCCGCTCGGCTTCGGTGATCGACCTGGTCAAGGAGAAGCTTCCCGTCTCGATTACGCTGGGCCTGTGGACGACACTGATCGCCTATATCATCTCGATCCCGCTGGGCATCCGAAAGGCCGTCAAGGACGGAACGCCGTTCGACACATGGACCAGCGGTGTGATCATCGCGGGCTATGCGATCCCGGGGTTTCTCTTCGCGATCCTGCTGCTCGTCCTCTTTGCGGGGGGCTCCTATTGGCAGATATTCCCCTCGCGCGGGCTGACGAGCGACGACTTCGAGACCCTGAGCGCCTGGGGCAAGGTGAAGGACTACCTCTGGCACATCACGTTGCCTGTGCTGGCGTCGTCGATCGCGGGCTTCGCCACGCTCACGCTTCTGACCAAGAACAGCTTTCTTGACGAGATGAAGAAGCAATACGTGATGACCGCGCGCGCCAAGGGGCTGAGCGAGGGGCGTGTGCTCTACGGGCATGTGTTCCGCAACGCGATGCTCATCGTGATCGCGGGTTTCCCCTCGGTCTTCATCGGTGTCTTCTTCGGCGCGTCGCTTATCATCGAGACGATCTTCTCGCTCGATGGGCTCGGGCGGCTCGGCTACGAGGCCGCTGTCGGGCGCGATTATCCGATCGTCTTCGGAACGCTCTTCATATTCGGGCTTATCGGCCTTCTGGTGAATATCCTGTCGGATCTCATGTATGTTCTGGTCGATCCCCGGATCGACTTCGAGCGGAGGGAGGGCTGATGGCGCTTTCGGCGATCAACGCGCGCCGCTGGCGCAATTTCAAGTCCAACCGCCGGGCCTACTGGAGCATGTGGATTTTTGCCGTGCTCTTCGGCCTGAGCCTCTTTGCCGAGTTCATCGCCTATGACAAGCCGATCCTCGTAAACTACCGCGGGGATTTTTACACGCCGATATGGAACTTCTATCCCGAGACGGAATTCGGCGGTGATTTTCAGACAGAGGCGATCTACCGCGACCCCGAGGTGCGCTGCCTCATACGCTCCGGCGGGATCATTGACTGCTTCGATGAGCCCGAAGCCATCATGGAGGCAATCGACGCAGGGACCTACGATGCCGAGGGTTTCGAAGAGGGCTGGGCGCTCTGGCCTCCAATACCCTATAGCTATGACACGACGGTGGACCGCCCGGGCGCGGCGCCGCTCCCGCCCAACGAGCAGAACCTGCTCGGCACAGACCGCTCCAAGCGTGACGTGCTGGCGCGTGTGGTGCATGGCTTCCGGCTTTCGGTCTTGTTCACCTTGCTCGTGACCGGCCTTTCATCGATCATCGGGATCGCAGCAGGCGCGGTGCAGGGCTATTTCGGCGGCTGGATCGACCTGATCTTCCAGCGCATCATCGAGATCTGGCAAGCCACGCCGCAACTTTATGTCATCATAATCCTGTTTGCCATACTGGGGCGCGGATTCTGGCTTCTGGTGATACTCATGGTGCTCTTTGGCTGGATGGCGCTCGTCGGCGTGGTGCGCGCCGAATTCCTGCGTGCGCGCAACCTCGAATATGTCCGGGCGGCCAAGGCGCTCGGTGTGAGCAACATGACGATCATGTTCCGCCACATGCTGCCAAACGCGATGGTTGCGACGCTGACAATGCTGCCCTTCATCGTAACGGGAACAATCTCGGCGCTGGCCGTGCTCGACTTCCTCGGCTTCGGCCTGCCCTCTTCGGCGCCGAGCCTCGGGGAGCTGACATTGCAGGCCAAGCAGAACCTCGAAGCACCCTGGCTGGCGTTCACGGCCTTCTTCACCTTTGCCATCATGCTCTCGCTGCTCGTGTTCATCTTCGAGGGTGTGCGTGACGCCTTCGACCCGCGAAAGACCTTCAAATGAGCCTTCTCGATGTCAAGGACCTGAGCGTGACCTTCCGCCAGGACGGAAAGACCAACCATGCCGTCCGAAACGTCTCCTTCTCCGTCGATCGAGGCGAGACCGTGGCACTGGTTGGCGAAAGCGGCTCGGGCAAATCCGTGAGCGCGCTCAGCACGGTTTCGCTTCTTGGTGACTCCGCGGAGGTGTCGGGCTCGGCCCGCTTTGGTGGTCAGGAGATGATCGACGCGGATGAAAAGCTGCTCCACAAGGTGCGCGGTAACGACATCAGCTTCATCTTTCAGGAGCCGATGACCTCACTCAATCCGTTGCATACGATCGAGAAGCAACTTGGAGAAAGCCTTTGGCTGCACCAGGGGGTGACCCGCGAAACTGCGCGGGGGCGCATCCTCGAATTGCTCAAGCAAGTGGGTATCCGCGACGCGGAAACTCGCCTGACCGCCTATCCGCACGAGCTCTCTGGCGGGCAGCGCCAACGTGTGATGATCGCCATGGCCCTTGCCAACAAGCCTGACATCCTGATTGCCGATGAGCCCACGACGGCACTCGATGTGACGATACAGGCGCAGATCCTCAAACTCCTTCAGGACCTGAAAGACACCGGGAACATGGGACTCTTGTTCATCACCCATGATCTCGGGATCGTGCAGCGTATTGCCGATACGGTCTGCGTGATGAAGGATGGCGAAATCGTTGAGCGCGGGCCGACGGAAGAGATATTCGCCGCACCGAAGCATCCCTATACCAAGAAACTTCTGGGCGCCCGCGCCGTTGGTGAGCCCCAGCCGGTACCGGACGGCGCGAAAGAGCTTGTGCGCACGGACAACCTCAAGGTCTGGTTCCCGATCAGGGCCGGCTTTCTCAAGCGCACCGTCGATCACGTGAAGGCCGTCAATGACGCCAGCATCTCGGTGCGCGCGGGCGAGACGCTGGGTATCGTCGGCGAGAGCGGCTCGGGCAAGACGACGCTGGCCCTCGCGATCATGCGGCTCATCGCTTCGCAAGGGGCGATCACATACCGGGGCGAGGACGTGCGCGGCTGGAGCACCCGCAAGCTCCGCGCCCTGCGCCATGACATGCAGATCGTCTTCCAGGACCCCTACGGCTCGCTCAGCCCTCGCATGAGCTGCATGCAGATCATCGCCGAGGGACTGGGCGTGCATGGAAGCCCGGACGGACGGCCCGCGCGCGAGTTGGTTGCCGAGGTGATGGAAGAGGTCGGTCTCGACCCGGCAGCGATGGACCGTTACCCGCACGAGTTCTCCGGCGGGCAGCGTCAGCGCATCGCCATCGCCCGCGCGATGATCCTGCGGCCTCGGCTCGTGGTGCTCGACGAGCCGACATCTGCGCTCGACATGACGGTCCAGGTCCAGATCGTGGACCTGCTGCGCGAGTTGCAGCGCAAATACGAGCTGGCCTACCTCTTCATCAGCCATGACCTGAACGTCGTCCGAGCCATGAGCCACAAGATGCTGGTGATGAAGCAGGGTGACGTTGTCGAAATGGGCGACGCCCAGGCGCTGTTCGAAAACCCGCAGACGGAATACGCCCAACAGCTGCTCTTGGCCGCGCTGGATCTCAAGGCGAAGGTCTAGGCGAGGATCGATCGCGCGTGGCCTGCGATGCTGATCCACCTTGACCCACCCCTCATTCCCATACATATCCCAATCCATGACTGACCTCGCACATATCCGCAATTTCTCGATCGTGGCGCATATCGACCACGGGAAATCCACGCTGGCCGACCGGCTGATCCAGATGACGGATACCGTCGCGGAACGGGACATGAAGGAACAGCTTCTCGATTCCATGGATATCGAGCGCGAGCGGGGCATCACCATCAAGGCCAACACGGTCCGGATCGACTACACCGCCGACAATGGCGAGCAATACGTGCTCAACCTCATCGACACGCCGGGTCATGTCGACTTCGCCTATGAGGTCTCCCGCTCGATGCGCGCCGTGGAGGGCTCGCTGCTGGTCGTCGACAGCACTCAAGGTGTCGAAGCGCAGACGCTCGCCAATGTCTACCAGGCCATTGATGCCGACCATGAGCTTATTCCGGTGCTCAACAAGATCGACCTGCCCGCCTCGGATCTCGACCGCGTCGCCGAGCAGATCGAGGATGTCATCGGGATCGACGCCTCCGGCGCCATCCCCGTCTCGGCCAAGACGGGGCAGGGCATCCGCGAGACGCTCGAAGCCATCGTCCACCATCTTCCCGCGCCGCAGGGCGACGAGGACGCGCCCCTCAAGGCGATGTTGGTGGATTCCAAATACGATCTCTACCTTGGTGTCGTCGTTCTGGTGCGTGTCATGGACGGGCGCATGAAAAAGGGTGACCGCATCAGGATGATCCAGACGGACGCGACATACAATGTCGAGCGCATCGGCGTCTTCCGTCCGGCCATGACCATGGTCGACAGCCTCGGGCCAGGCGAGATCGGCTTCATCACCGCGTCGATCAAACAGGTCCGCGACACGCGCGTGGGCGACACGATCACGCATGAGAAGAAGCCCTGCGCGAAGGCGCTGCCGGGGTTCAAACCCTCTGTCCCGGTGGTCTTCTGCGGGCTCTTCCCGGTGGATTCCGCCCAGTTCGAGGACCTGCGCGATGCGATCGACAAGCTGGCGCTGAACGATGCGAGCTTTTCCTACGAGATGGAAAGCTCCGCCGCGCTCGGCTTTGGCTTTCGCTGCGGATTTCTCGGCCTGCTGCACCTCGAGGTGATCCGCGACCGGATCGAACGCGAGTATGATATCGAGCTGATCACCACCGCGCCGAGCGTCATCTATCACGTCTACATGAAAGACGGCGAGATGAAGGAGCTTCACAACCCCGCCGACATGCCCGACATGACGCATGTGGATCACCTCGAAGAGCCGCGCATCAAGGCGACGATCCTTGTGCCCGACGAGTTCCTCGGCGACGTGCTCAAGCTCTGCCAGGACCGCCGCGGCATCCAGGAAGAGCTGACCTACGCGGGCAACCGGGCGATGGTTGTCTATGACCTGCCGCTCAACGAGGTGGTCTTCGATTTCTATGACCGGCTCAAGAGCGTGACCAAGGGCTATGCCTCCTTCGACTACCAGATGACGGGCTATCGCGAGGACAACCTCGTGAAGATGTCGATCCTCGTGAATGACGAGCCCGTGGACGCGCTCTCGACGATGGTGCACCGCGACCGCGCCGAGATGCGGGGCCGCGCGATGGTCGAGAAGCTGAAAGACCTGATCCCGCGGCACATGTTCAAGATCCCGATCCAGGCGGCCATCGGCGGCAAGGTCATCGCCCGCGAGACGCTCTCGGCCATGCGCAAGGACGTCACCGCCAAATGCTACGGCGGCGACGCGTCAAGGAAGCGCAAGCTTCTGGACAAGCAGAAAGCGGGCAAAAAGAAGATGCGCCAGTTCGGGAAAGTTGATATCCCGCAGGAAGCGTTTATTTCAGCACTCAAAATGGACGGTTAGTCCATTTTGAGGGACGGTGGGAGGCAGCGTATTGCGAAGCAACGCGCGTTCCCACTCGGCGAAGTTGGGGCGACTAGGTTTGGGTGTTGAAGATGGATGGGTGATCCTGGCGCGGAATCAAGGCCGCAGGCCGCCGCGCCTCGCCAGACCGCCCCCCGGGCTGGCGATTGGGTGACCGAAGCGCACCGATTTGAGCTATCGCGGATTGGGCATGGATAAAGTGCTCAGAACAGGTGTTGGATCGCCATCCCGCGGTCTGGCGAGGCGCGGCTCTGCAAGCCATTGCAGCCAAAGCCTCTTTCGCTCTTATCCCCAGATAATCCACAAATAATTCCAGTGACTTACCCACAAGAAATTTCGCACGCGCGTCATTTTTCCCTTGCCCGACTCACCGATCCGGCGGCAGCCTTTATGTAACGCAAGGAGCCACAGGCTCTGCGCGGGGCGCGAAGGCACCTTGGGCCGGAGCGGGGCCGGATAGGTTATACCGAACGGTTCCCGTGTCGAAGGCACAAGGCGCTGGCCGAAACGGACGGTCTCTTCGAGGCCGGATGGGAAGGCGGTGGAACGGCTTTCGCGTTGGTCGGAACGGGATGCGGGCCTGCAAGGGCGCGCGGAGCGGACCGGCTGGGGGGACGGGGCGCAAGCCTTGATCCCGCGTGCATGGGCGGAGGATGCGCAAGCAATCTCAAGCCGGCACATCGAACAGGGCCTCCTCGGGGGTCTGCGTTCAGGAAGGCGTCAGATCATGCAAAGACCGCGTCTGAGCATCTGGCGTCTTCTTCTATTCCGGGTCCCGAAAAGAGACGGGGCCGCACCTTCGAAAAGGCCCGGCCCCGTGCGTCAGTCATGCGTACCGCGTCGTATGCATCTGCGGTGAGCTTTAGCGGCGGGGGTGCCGCGATGCAATATCTGTTTCGCAGATGCAGCATCAGCCGCACTCCGCGAATCTGACACAGATCAAGGTTCTTGCATGGTCCCTGCGCTAGGCTCTGTCGCAAACCAGCTTCGGAAAGGACTTCGGCCATGTTGCGCTTGGCACTCATCTTCCATCTCTTCATCGGCTCGACCCTGATGGGCATTGCCGTCATCGCGGCGCTGACCATGGGGTATGACACGCTCTATCCGATCCTCATTTCGGCAGCGCTCGGCTTCATTGTGGCGATCCCGGTGACCTGGGTCGTGGCCAAGCAGGTTTACGAGAACAGCTGAGCGCGGTTCCTCTGGATGGCTGGCCGGCCCGGCGCGCGGGATTCGATGCGCCGGACGGGTCGACTCTTGTGCGCGAATCCCTAAAATAGAACAAAGCATGAACATGTAGTTCGAAACGGGGAGTCGCGCCGTGCAGAGGCGGATCGTATCGGTATGGTTTCCTCGCCTTGCGAGTGACCGGGCGCTC
>JAWLEL010000297.1:0-3787 GCA_041686165.1 Lentibacter sp. | reverse complement strand
GTTGATTTCAGCACGCGCATCAGATTCCGCATTGAGCCATCGGACCCGAGCCGCCCGCAACCCTCTCGACTTTCGCGCTGGCGGTGATTATCTGGCGCGCATGGCCAAGAAGAAGACATCCGACCCCAACTACAAGGTGATCGCCGAGAACCGGCGCGCGCGGTTCGATTACGCGATCGAGGAAGATATCGAATGCGGGATCATCCTGGAGGGTTCGGAGGTCAAGGCGCTGCGAGAGACCGGGGCGAACATCGCCGAGAGCTATGCGGCTGTCGAGGAGGGGGAGCTGTGGCTGGTGAACTCCTATATCGCGCCCTATGGCAAGGCCAAGTCGTTCAAGCATGACGAGCGGCGGCGGCGCAAGCTGCTGGCCAGCCGCAAGGAGCTGGCGCAGATGTGGAACGCGACGCAGCGCAAGGGCATGACCCTTGTGCCGATCGTGATGTATTTCAACCATCGCGGGCTGGCCAAGCTCAAGATCGGCATCGCCAAGGGCAAGAAGCTGCACGACAAGCGCGCCACCGAAGCCAAGCGCGACTGGTCGCGCCAGAAGCAGCGGCTTTTGAAGGATCACGGTTAGGCCAGCGGGGAAAACCACGCGATTTTCCCATGACGTGCGGATGACCCCACGGATAAGGCTGCATCCAGCTCGGGCAGACAGGACTCGCCGGGCAGGAAACAGCCCCAGGGGAGGGAGCACTCATGGAACTCATTATCGGTCTTATCTCGGGCGCGGTCGGCGGCAATGTCGCGGGCGGCCTTTTCAAGAATATCAACCAGGGCACGCTGATGAACTCGATCGCCGGGATCGTCGGCGGCGGGCTCGGCGGCACGATCCTGGGCATGCTCGGTATGGGCGGCATGGCCGACGGCGGCATGGACATCGCCTCGATCCTTGGCCAGGTGGCCAGTGGCGGTGTCGGCGGCGGTGTCTTGCTGGCGATCGTCGGCGCGGTGCGCAACATGATGAACAAGTAAACCTGAGAATCTTGCTTGTCCTCGAGAGACCGGCTGCGGAAACGTGGCCGGTCTTGCCGTATCCGCAGCATCGCGGTAGAGATTGCCCGACACGAGAGAAGGGGCGGATATGGCGCAGGATGATCCCAAGACACTTGTTTCGACGGGCTGGCTGTCCGCGCATCTGAAGAACCCCGACCTGCGGGTGCTCGATGCGACATGGGTCTTGCCGCATGTGGAGCTTGATCCGAAGGCAGGATATGCTGCGGCGCATATACCGGGTGCGCGCTTCTTCGACATCGACGAGATCAGCGACAACCGCTCGGAGCTTCCTCACATGGTCCCTCCTGTCGAGAAGTTCATGAGCAAGATGCGCGCCATGGGCGTGGGTGATGGCCACCAGGTGATCGTTTACGATCAGACAGGGCTCAGCTCGGCGGCGCGCGTGTGGTGGCTTTTCAAGCTGATGGGGCAGGAGAATGTCGCCGTGCTCGACGGCGGGCTGCCCAAGTGGATAGCCGAGGGCCGCGGGACGGAAGACCTGCCGCCTGTCGTGCGTGACCGGCACATGACGGTCCGGCGGCAGAACCACCTCGTCAAGGATGTCACGCAGGTCTCCGCCGCGGCGAAGCTGGGCGATTACGAGATCATTGATGCGCGCTCCCGCGGCCGTTTCGCTGGCACCGACCCGGAGCCGCGCGAGGGGCTGCGCAGCGGGCATATTCCCGGTTCGAAAAACCTGCCTTTCGGCGAGCTTTTCAACGAGGATGGCACGATGAAGGCGCCGGATGCGCTCCGGGCTGCCTTCGAGAGCGCGGGCGTTGACCTTGCCAAACCCGCTATCACGACATGCGGCTCCGGCATCACAGCCGCCGTGCTCAGCCTTGCGCTGGCGCGCATCGGCAAGAGCGATCACGCGCTTTATGACGGCTCCTGGGCCGAATGGGGCGCTTTCCCGACACTTCCCGTTGCGACAGGAGACGCATGATGTTCGAGAACCTCAAGGAACAACCCGTCGACAAGATCATGGCGATCATGGCGAAGTACAAGGCCGACCCGCGCCCCGGCAAGATCGACCTCGGTGTCGGCGTCTACAAGAACGCCGAAGGCGTCACGCCCGTCATGCGGGCGATCAAGGCGGCCGAGAAGCAGCTCTGGGAAGAGCAGGAGACAAAGGCCTATGTCGGGCTGCTGGGTGACCCGGCCTATGGCGATGCGATGCGCGAGCTGGTTCTGGCCGATGCGGTGCCTGCCGAAAACGTCTCTGTTGCGGCGACACCGGGGGGCACGGGGGCCTGCCGGCAGGCGTTCGAGCTGATCAGGATGGCCAACCCTGACGCGCGTGTTTTCGTCAGTGATCCGACATGGCCCAACCACATGTCGATCCTCGGCTATGTCGGGATAGAGGCGATCAAGTATCGCTATTTCGATGCCGAGACAGGCGGCGTCATGTTCGACGAGATGATGGAAGACCTTGCAGATGCGAAGGCGGGCGACGTGATCCTGCTGCATGGCTGCTGCCACAACCCGACCGGCGCCAACCTGACCTTGCAACAGTTCGAGGCGGTGGCCGAGCTGATTGTCGAGAAGGGCTGTGTCGCGATGATCGACATTGCCTATCAGGGCTTCGGCGACGGGCTCGATGCGGATGCGGCCGGGACGCGGCTCATCGCCTCGAAAGTGCCGGAATGCCTGATCGCGGCGAGCTGTTCGAAGAACTTCGGGATCTATCGCGAGCGCACGGGCGTTCTGATGGCCGTGGCGCAGGACAAGGAGCTGGCGGTGCTGACGGAGGACAATCTGAAGTCACTGAACCGCCTCAACTACAGCTTTCCCCCCGATCACGGCGCGCGGCTGGTGACGATGATCCTCAACGACGAAAAGCTCAAGGCAGACTGGATGGCCGAGCTGGAGGATATCCGCACGGGCATGCTCGGCCTGCGCGAACATTTGGCGCGGGAGCTTCAGGAGCAGTCCGGCTCAGACCGGTTCGGCTTCCTCGCGCAGCACCGGGGCATGTTCTCGCTCCTGGGGACGACGCCTGACAAGGTCGAGCAGATGCGCGAGCACAATGCGATCTACATGATCCCCGACAGCCGCATGAACATCGCCGGACTCAACAATGAGACCGTGCCGATCCTGGCGAAGGCGATCCTCGCTGCCGGTATCTGAGCGCGCTCACTTCAGGTGAGCCTGAATGTCGGCGTGCATCTCGGCGCCGCTGGCAACGACGCCATCGAGCAGCGGCTCTGCGTTGTTGAAGCGCAGCGGCGCGCCTTTTTTGTCGCTGACGATGCCGCCCGCTTCGGAGATGATCAGCGCGCCGGCGGCAATGTCCCATTCCCATGAGCGGCGCAGCGTGAGCATCGCATCGAAGCGCCCCTCGGCCACCAGCGCAAGCCGGTAGGCCAGCGAGGGGCGAAAATTGCGCTCGAGGCTCGGAGGGCCGTTTTTCCAGTGATGCGGCTCGAGCGCGGGGCGGGCGAGCAGCACGGATGCGCCTTCGAGCCTGACCGCGTTCGACGACCGGATCGGCGCGTTGTTGAGATGTGATCCAAGGCCTTTTGCGGCGGAATAGAGCCTGTTTTTCATCGGGAGATAGACGACAGCCGCCGTCACTTCGCCGCGTGTGACGACCGACAGGGAATGTGCCCAGGTATAGGAGCCTTCCATGAAGCTGCGGGTGCCGTCGATCGGGTCGATGACGAAGAGCTTTTCGGCTGAAAGCCTTTCGGCAGTGTCCTCCGTCTCCTCGGAGAGCCAGCCGTAATCGGGCCGCGCGGACCGGAGCGTTTCTTCGAGATAGGTGTTCACGGCCAGGTCGGCTTCC
>JAWLEL010000296.1:0-3791 GCA_041686165.1 Lentibacter sp. | reverse complement strand
ATGACAGTATTGATGAACGCCTTCGCATTCTGCCCCGACTTGCCCTGGTAGCTGTCGATATTCTCCGTCGAAAGGTTCTGGTAGCGAAAAGGGTAGCCCGCCACCTGGCAATACTCGCTCAGAAGCCCCGCCATCATCTGGATGAGCGTCGTCTTGCCCGTCCCCGGCGCGCCATCGCCCATGAAGGTGAAGATGAAGCCGCCCAGCTCGGCGAAGGGGTTGAGCCGCCGCTCGAAATCATAGGCCATGAGCATCTTCGCAAGCCGCAGCGCCTGGTATTTGGCGATATGGTTGCCGACCACCTCGTGTGGCTTCTTGAACGACATGGTCAGCTTGCTGCCCTGCGCCTTCTGCGCGGGCGTGAAGCCGTCGACGGTGAAATCATCCGCCTCGACATGCCAGCTCGCGCCGGTGAAGGCGGCAAGCCGCGGCGCGGTCTGCGCCCGGAGCGCGGCCTTCTCCATGAGCTGCTCGGCGTAAGCCGCCACCGTGGCCAGAAGCCGCGCATCATCGCTACCATGCGCCGCGATCTTCTGGTCCAGTTCCCAGAGCGCGCCGTAAAGCGCCGCCTGTCCGTTCTCCGTCAGAAGCTCCTCGGCCTCGCCCACTTCGACAGTCACCTCCCCCGCCATCTGCGCGAGCAGGAAAGCGCAGGCATTGCCGAAGACATGCGCGCAGATCAGCGCCTCCGCGCCCAGAAGCTCGGAGAACGCCTCCTCCTTGCCACGCGGCACACCGCCTTCGAGGTTCGCGCGCTTGAGATCGGCCAGCTCGGTCGCCTCCGCGTAGGTCTCGGCCACGGCCAGCGCGATGGCGATGGCCCGCCTGAGCGCCTGCATGACCCCCGCCTGCGCCGTGCTCACCAGCGGGTCGTCCCCGTCCGCCCCCTCGATCCGCGCGACGAGCTGAACGCCCTCGGGCCGCGCGGTGGAGCGCGTGACAAGCCCCGGCGTCGTCGAGCGAAAGCGCCGCTGCGTCCCGATCCCGCTGGAGCGCTCCCGCGCAGGCGCCGCCGCGCCCTTGGCGATCCGCGGGGTATGGTCGAACCCCTCCAGCATCGCCACCGCGCGGTCGTAATGCTTGGTGATGTCCTCCTCGCGAAGCTCCATCTGGTCATGTGTCTGGCTCATGAAATCACCCTGCTTTTCTTCTTGCTCAAAATATCCTCCCCGAAGGGCCGCTCAGACGCTCAGAACCCGCCCCGAGTTGCTCACCACGAATTTCCGAACGCTGGAAAATCCCGGCGGATTCTTCTCTTCCAGCGCCTGGAAGGGCCGCTGCGGCATGATGATCGCCCGCTCCATCCGCGTCGCGCCCGTGTCCGCTCCGCGCCCGGCGAAAGGGTCGAGGGCGAAAACCTCCCGCTCAACCGTGCCGAACCAGCCCGCGCGCTCCTCGCGCACCTCCCGGCTCTCCAGCTCCTCCATGGTCCAGGCCAGCGCCCAGTCCTCGCCCTCGGGCGCCCGCGCCTCGCGCAGCACCTCTCGCAGGGGGCCGCTCTGCTCGGTGAAGGCGCTCGAATACATCGGCCCGATATGGAATCGGCGCAGCCGCTTGGGGTGCAGATCGTCGAAATCCTCGTCAAAGGCACCCGCGATGGTGACAAGCTTCAACCCCTCCATCGATTGGTTCATCAGGTGATTTTGCACCTCGGGCCAGCGCCCCTGATCCTTGGGAAGCGCGGTGCGCCCGCTGTCTTCGACATCCATGATATAGACGGTCGGCAAGTTGACGAGGCTGTCATAAACGGCCCAATGCACCGTGTAGGCCCGCCGCCCTTCGCCGAGGTCTCCGTCCCAGACGGCGCGCGGATCATTGCGCGCCCAGAACATCTCGCCCTTGAGCAGCTCCTCATAATAGAGCCGCTGGGAGAGCGCGTATTGCAGCTTGAGCGGCACTTCCCGCTCACCCACGATCTTGCGCACCATGTCGTCCTTGAGCGCCTCCGCGCCCGGCATGTTCTCGAGATGCCGCGCCGCCTGCTGGGCGTCATTGGCCATGAGCATCAGCTCGGAGAAGACGGGAAACCCGCTTTCGAGGCGGTCCATGCCGAGCGCCCCCGCCACGCGGCTGCCCCCGCGTCCGGCCATGAGATACTTCATGCTCAGCGCCTTGAAGGTGAAGCCGAGCCCGGCGATGTAGCGCGTGAGGATTTCCACATCGCGCGGCGCCAGGCGCTTCTCGCCCTGCATGACGGCCGCGACCCGCGCCAGATGCCCGGTGATCCGTTCGAACTTGCGAAAGTAGCGGCGTGAGGCAAACCTGTCCTTCAGCCCCGCGTGGTCCGGATCGCGGACGGTCCCGTCTCTGCGATCGCGGGTTTCACTCATCGCGCGTCTTGTCCATGAGATACGCCGCGCCGCCGATCACGCCCAGCCCGAGCACCCAGATGCCCTTGGGGATCACCCCGAGGCCCAGCTGGTCGAACCACGCCCAGGCCTCGAAGCCCAACAGATCGCCAAGGCTCAGAAGCGCCACCAGCGCTATCGCGATTGCAACGCAAGCCACCCAAAGCGCTCTCATCATGTCCGCTCCTCAATACGGCCCTTGGCAGGCCGCTTCTTCCCGATCCAAATATCCAAGCCCCGGCCTCAGCCCCCGTAGGCATTGCTGTCATGCGTCTCGACGATCTTCTCGAAGCGGCGGGCAAAGCGTTCGTCGGCCCTGGCCTTGGCTTCGAGAACTTCGCGGGCAAAGACCATGTGATCCTCATGCGCCTCCATCATCTCGGCCATCCGCTGGTTCGTGGCCGCGCCGATGGCGGCCATGGAGCTTTGCGCCTCCTGGTCGGTCTGCACACCGATCTCGTTGATCCGGTGCGCCACATCCTGCTGCTGGGCGGTCTTGAGCGACTTCGTGAGCGCGTCATAGAGCACCACGCGCTGCTTGGTATCCGTCTCCAGCTTGTTGATCAGGACCATCTGCGTCGCCGCCTGGTTCTGCAAGCTGTCGACCCAGCTCTTGCCCTTCTCGATGTAGCGCTCCAGCGTCTGGCTCTTGGCGAGCTTGACCTGTTCCTGCTGCACCATCTCGTTGTATTTCGCGTTGAGACCGGCCAGCTCGGTCTCCAGCTTCGTGCGCGCAGCGGCGTCCGTTTCGGAGGCGATCTTGTTCTCCAGCTCGATGATCTTGGGGTCCAGCGCCTTGATCTCGGCCTTGAGCGCCTCCAGTTCGCCCACGGTGAACTCGCGTTCGTCGAGCGTGACGTTGAGGTTCTCCTGCACGCGGGTCTTCTGCTCGCTGAGCGTTTCGAGCTGCTCCTGCAAGAGCCGCGTGATGACATCGGATTTCGAGATCAGGTCCTGGAGCTTGCCGTCGATGCTGGCCGCGCGGATACGCTCGCCGCGCAGGCTGTCGGCCTTGGCCTTGGAGAAGATGCCGACGAAGCTCTCCCAGGCCGTCTTGGAGCGAAGCTGCTCGAAATCCTGGCTGAACCCGGCGGTGACATCATCAAGCCCCATGATCAGCTCGGCGATATTGGCGTTCATCAGATCGGTATGAGCATGCACCTCATCGAGCGTCGCATTCTCGATGTCGATCGCGATATCCTCGCCACTCGCCATCTTCGAACGCGCCGTCTCGATCCGGCCCGTCAATTCCGCAATTTTCGTCTGCGCCTCTTCCACCTGCGCCCGGGATTCGCGCACCTGCTCATCGAAATTCGCCATTACCACTCCTTGTGAAATACTGTCCCCATGGATATGGGGAGTGTTAATCCTATTTACATTATCCGCTCTGACAGTTTGCCCGAACTGTTGCAAAAACGCTAATGCGAGAAAAGCGAAACCCGC
>JAWLEL010000295.1:0-3815 GCA_041686165.1 Lentibacter sp. | reverse complement strand
ATCATCCGGTCTGCGCTTCTCGACGACATCGCCGAAGCTTTCCGCAAGGGCGGGGCCGAGCGGCAACTGATCGAGGCGCAGGCCATTGCCGACATGATCTCCGGGGCCGTGCCCGGGCTGCGCCGGAGTGTTGGTGAGGCGATGGCAAACGGCCATGCCGTGCCCGCGCTTTCGGGGGCGCTGAGTTTTTTCGACACGATGCGACAGGGCAGCGGGACGGCCAATATCATACAGGCTCAGCGCGATTTCTTCGGCCAGCACGGCTTCGAGCTTCTCGGCCAGACAGGCAAGCATCACGGGCCCTGGTGGGCTTGAGCGCCCGAGATGCCGCATGGGGCGCATGGGCCCGCAGTCAAGCAATCAACCGGATCTTAAGCTATTTCTGCAAGGCTGCGGCGCGCACCGGAGAGCCGCAGCCATGCCGACAGACTTTCGCATCTATCTCTTCATCATTCTGGCCAGTGGCCTGACTGTCTACGCCGTATCCTTCGTTCCGGCGCTGACGAGTGACGACTCGCGCGGCACCGCGCGTGTCGAGCTACGCCGCTACGAGGCCGTGTTCAGCCATGAACTGGCGCATTGCCTGGAGCGGTCCGATGACATCAATTGCCAGTGCTTCGCCAGCATCTCCGGGCTGATACAGGCAGACGAAAGTCCCGCCCTTGCAAACGCGGTCTATGCGGACAGGCGAGAGCTGGCTCGTGGGCAGGCCGCTGCATCCTGTTGATCCGCCTCGGCGGCTCTGCCCGCAGGTTTCACCTGGATTCGGGGATGTCGCGATGCGCGGCCATGGCCGGCTCTTCACGTTTGCCTGCGCCTGTCATCCCGCCAGATGCCGGGCGCCATTCCGCCTTGTGAGGTGTTCGGCCAAAGGCTCCGCCGGATTTTCGCCGACCGCTTCAGGTGTTTTCCTCGGTGTTTTCCTCATGCGCTGTCAGCGGGAAAATGACATGCATCTCGTAGCGATCAGGCAAGTCGTTGGTTTCCAGCGTGCCGTCAAGCTGGGTGGCAAAGGATTCGATGAGACGCGACCCCAGCCCCGACCCCTCGACCGGGTCATTGTCCTGACGGCTGCTGGCTCGTGAATTGACGATGCTGAAGCACAGGGTGCCGCCCGCCTGTTCTTTCAGCGTGATGTTGATCCAGGCCTTGGACTCGTCGGACGCGCCGCAGTATTTCACCGCGTTCATCGCGGCCTCGGTGGCCAGAAGCGAAAGCGGGACCGATTGATCCGGGGTGATCTCGACAGGGTCCAGCTCTGTCGAGACTTCGATACTTTGGCCGGTTTCGTCGAGCGTGCCGGCTATGACCAACTGCTGGATGATGTTTTCCAGCAGCTTGTCGGCGCGCAGCATCGAGAGCTTGCGCGCGAGATAGAGGTAGCGGTGAACGGCCGACAGGGCCATCACCCGGTCCTGCACGCGGCGCAACTGGCGCTGTGCCTCGGCGCTGTCGGTGGCGCGGATCTGCATGTTCATCATGCTGGAGATCATCTGGAGATTGTTCTTGACCCGGTGATGAACCTCGCGCAGCAGGACGGTCTTTTCCTCAAGGTCCTCTTCAAGGCGGCGGTCGTGCTCGGAGAGGCGTCTGGTCATCTCGAGAAATGACTCGGCCAGCACTTCGAGCTCTTCCGGAGCTCCTTTCAGCTGGGCTTGATCGAGATCGGCGCTGTTGTCGCTTGCATAGGCGCGCATCCAGGTTCGCAGGCGGCGGATATGCCGGATCACCAACTGGTGCACGCCGATATAGGCCGCGCCGATTGCGATGATCCAGATGGCAATCGGGAAGTAGAGCGCCATCAGATGTTGATAGGCCGGCAGGTTTATACCCTGGTCCTGCGGCATCCAGCTGCCCAAGGCAAAAACGCGGCCTTCGATCATGGGCAAGACGGCAAAGTCGCGGGTCTCGCCCTCGCGGTTCTGCGTGCGGAAGGTCTGACGTCCGGTTTGTGCCAGTGTTTTCAGATCCCTGCCCTCGGGCAGGACCGACCGGCGCTGCTCATCGAACTCCTCGGTTGCAATAATCTCCCCTTCGCTTTGAAACAGGACGAGGTCCAGGTTCTCATCGGGGCGGGACAAGGGCCCCTTGAGAGCCGATACCGGCACCACGATCCAGATCGTTCCGATAAAACGGCCCTGTTCGACCACCGGCACCGTGACGCTGAACGTGGCGATCCCGCCGAGGAAATTCAGCGGGCGCATCAGGGCTTCGTTGCGCGTGATGTCCAGCTTTGGCAGGGCCGGAAGGCTGCCCTGATCTTCGGCGTCGGGGGCAAGTGAGCTGCACACCAGCCCAGTTTCATTGTCGCGGTAACCGGCAAAGGCGAAGTAGCCTGATTTCTCGACGATCTTCGTCATGATCGCGTTGCAGGTTTCTGTTTCGGATCGCAGCTTCGGCATTTGCATCGCGAGCGTTTCGGCCGAGGCTGTGGCCGAACGGATCACCTCGCGGCTTTCTGCCACGGCGGCTTGCGTTTGCCCCAGCAACGCGGTCTCGGACAGCGATTGGCGTTCTTCGAGTACCTTGTTGGTCTGGTACACCGAGACCAGCCCCAGCGGCAGGATGGCCATGCTGAGCACGAACATCAGCCGGGGCGCCAGCCGCAGTTTCAGCGCGCGCTGCGGCCTTTCTGGCCGCGTGTTCATGCTGCGGGCTTCCCCTGCACCACTGCCATCGTGGCGGAATCAGTCATCTCCAGCGCATTCTCGTCGTCGATCTGCATGAGCTTGGCGAGCTGTTTTCGTGCGCGGTTGGTGCGGCTCTTGATGGTGCCCACGGCGCAGCCACACATCTCGGCGGCTTCTTCATACGAAAACCCTTCGACACCGATCAGCACGAGCACCTCGCGCTGGTCGTCAGTCAGTTGCGCGAAGGCCTCGCGGAAATCGGTCATGGCGAGATGCCCGTCATGCTCGGGTTTTTCCGACAATTGCTCGGCCATCGTGCCATCGGGGTCTTCCACTTCCCGGCGGCGCTTGCGGTAGAGGGAATAGTAGGTATTGCGCAGGATGGTGAACAGCCAGGCGCGCAGGTTGGTGCCAGGTTTGAACTTGTCGAAATTGCCCCAGGCCTTGACGACGGCATCCTGCACGAGGTCATCCGCCGTGGCGGGATTACGCGTCAGGCTCATGGCAAATGCCCGCATTGCCGGCAGATGCTCGATCAGCTCTTCCTTGGGGTCTGGTGCGGTGGTCAAGAGTTGTCCTCCGACGCCTCGTCGAACGAGTCGCGTTCCTTCTGGCGCAGCTGGTCCAGCAATCGCGTGAAACGCTCCGGCAACGGCTCTTCAACCGTATCGGAGTAAACGCGCCTCAGATTTTCGTCGATCTGCTGGTTCAACTTGGAAGTCCTGCGTTTGTTTGCCATGCCACCGGTATCTCTGCCATCATTGAGCGGGCGCCTTTTTTCACGCCCAGTCGGGAACATAACACGCCTGCCCGCGTTTGGTTCCATGACGAGCAACATTTTTTCGGGGAAGATATGACAGACACCAACGCCCAAGCTGATCTGACCAAGCAGATTGCCGATGAGCTTCCGTTCCTTCGGCGCTATGCGCGCGCCCTCACCGGCAGCCAGAAAACCGGGGATCATTATGCCGCTGCGACACTCGAGGCCCTTCTCACCGATCAGGGCGTGTTCGAGAGCGGCCTCGCCGCCAGAACCGCCCTTTTTCGTGTGTTTCACCAGATCTGGGTCTCGTCAGGCGCTCCCGTGGACGAATCGTCTGGCGGCAACGATCCCGAGACCCGCGCGCAATGGCGCTTGTCGGAGCTGACTCCCAACACGCGAGAAGCACTGCTCTTGCACAGTAT
>JAWLEL010000294.1:0-3819 GCA_041686165.1 Lentibacter sp. | reverse complement strand
TGTTCCATGACGCCGGCGATATGGACTTTCTTGCCATCGCAGAGCGCATCGACATCGAGTTCTATTGCGCCGTCGAGATAGCTGTCGAGCAGCACGGGGCTGTCGCCGGAGACGACGACGGCCTCGGAGATATAGCGCTCGAGATGGGCCATGTCGCGGACGATTTCCATGGCGCGGCCGCCGAGGACGTAAGAGGGGCGGATGACCAGCGGGAAGCCGATGTTCTCGGCGATCGCGAGCGCCTGGGCGTCGGTGCTGGCGATCCCGTTCCTGGGCTGCTTTAGGCCATGCTTGGTCACCAGAGCCTGGAAGCGCTCACGGTCTTCTGCGAGGTCGATGGCGTCTGGTGTCGTGCCGAGAATGGGAATGCCGTTTTCTTCCAGCGCATTGGCGAGCTTGAGGGGCGTCTGGCCGCCGAACTGGACGATGACTCCATGAAGCGTGCCGTTCTCCTGCTCGGTGCGGAGGATCTCCATGACATGTTCGAAGGTGAGCGGCTCGAAATAGAGCCGGTCGGATGTGTCATAGTCGGTCGAGACGGTCTCGGGATTGCAGTTGACCATGATCGTTTCGTAGCCCGCATCCGAAAGGGAGAAACAGGCGTGACAGCAGCAATAGTCGAACTCGATGCCCTGTCCGATCCGGTTTGGCCCGCCCCCGAGGATGACCACTTTCTTGCGGTCCGTCGGGCGCGCCTCGCATTCGACTTCACCCATGACGGGGCTTTCGTAGGTCGAATACATGTAGGGGGTCTGGGCCTCGAACTCGGCGGCGCAGGTGTCGATCCGCTTGAAGACCGCCCTGACGCCGAGGCCGAGGCGCGCTGTGCGCACGTCTTTCTCGGACTGGTCGGTGAGCGTGGCGAGGCGGGCATCGGTGAAGCCCATCATCTTGAGTTTGCGCAGGCCTTGTTCGTCCGTCGGGAGGCCCTCCTGCCTCACGGCTTCCTCGGCCTCGACGATCTCGCGGATACGCTCGAGGAACCACGGATCGAACATGGTGACGCCCTGGATCTCGTCGTTGCCGAGGCCATGGCGCATGGCCTGTGCGATGGTGCGCAGCCGGTCGGGCGTTTGCTGGCCGATGGCCTTGATGATCGCGGAGTGCTCCGGCGCGCCGTCGATCGCGACTTCATCGAAGCCCGTCAGGCCCGATTCCATGGAGGCCAGTGCCTTCTGCATCGATTCGTGGATGGTGCGGCCGATGGCCATGACCTCGCCGACGGATTTCATCGCCGTGGTCAGGTGCGGCTCCGAGCCGGGGAATTTCTCGAAGGCGAACTTCGGGATCTTGGTGACCACATAATCGATGCTCGGCTCGAAGCTGGCCGGGGTTACCTTGGTGATGTCGTTGTCGAGCTCGTCGAGCGTGTAGCCGACGGCGAGCTTGGCGGCGATCTTGGCGATGGGGAAGCCCGTCGCCTTGGAGGCCAGCGCCGAGGAGCGGGAGACGCGCGGGTTCATCTCGATGACGACCATGCGGCCATTTTCAGGGTTCACCGCCCATTGGACGTTTGAGCCGCCTGTCTCGACGCCGATTTCGCGCAGCACGGCGATCGAGGCCGTGCGCATCATCTGGTATTCCTTGTCCGTCAGCGTGAGCGCGGGGGCGACCGTGATCGAATCGCCCGTGTGCACGCCCATCGGATCAATGTTCTCGATGGCGCAGACGATGATCGCGTTGTCGGCCTTGTCGCGGACGACTTCCATCTCGAACTCTTTCCAGCCCAGCAGCGACTCGTCCACGAGGATCTGGCCGACGGGGGAGGCATCCATGCCCGAGCGGCAATAGTGGATGTAGTCCTCGCGGTTATAGGCGACGCCGCCGCCTGTGCCGCCGAGCGTATAGGCGGGCCGGATGATCGCCGGGAGGCCGACATAATCAAGCGTTTCCAGGGCCTTGGCCACACCGGCCTCAAGATCGACAGTGCCGTTTTCATCCTTGGGAGCGGTGACGATCGTGGCCTTGGGATTTTCCAGCCCGATGCGGTCCATCGCCTCGCGGAAGAGCTTGCGGTCCTCCGCCATCTCGATGGCCTCGCGCTTGGCGCCGATCATCTCGACACCGTATTTCTCGAGCACGCCCATCTCCTCGAGGGCAAGGGAGGTGTTGAGGCCTGTCTGGCCGCCCATCGTGGGCAGGAGGGCGTCGGGGCGTTCCTTCTCGATGATCTTGGCGACGACCTCGGGGGTGATCGGCTCGATATAGGTGGCGTCGGCGAGGCCGGGGTCGGTCATGATCGTGGCGGGATTCGAGTTGACGAGGATGACGCGGTAGCCCTCCTCGCGCAGGGCCTTGCAGGCCTGGGCGCCGGAATAGTCGAATTCGCAGGCCTGTCCGATGATGATAGGGCCGGCTCCGATGATCATGATCGATTTGATATCGTCTCTTCTCGGCATGGCGACCCCCAGATTTTTCACGGCATGGCGCGCTCCGATGATACAGGCAAAGGGTGCGCGCAAATTGTCGTGGGTTATAGTCAAGCGCGTCGCAGGTGCAAGCCTATTTCGCTTGGTCGGGGGCTTCGAATTTGCTTCGCAAATCCGACACTGTGGGGGGACCAGTCCCCCCACACCCGCAGTATAGGCGGGGGGACCAGTCCCCCCACACCCCCCTGGGATATTTCCAGCAAGAAAAAAGGACACGGGCTCAGCGGAAGTGGAGCGGCACGTCAGGCTCGAAGCGCACGGCGCGAAAGACGGCGAAGACAAGCAGGGCGAGCAATGTGCCGAAACAGGCAACGCCCATCAGCGTCGTGACATAGAATGCCGAGCTGAGCTTGAAGTAGGCGATGTAGGCCGGGAAGCTCTGCAGGAGGACGAGAGGTACGATCCATCTCCAGGCATTGGCGGGTGAGAAGAGATGAAAGAGCGTGGGTAACAGCAGGAGTGGAAGCAAGAAGTAGTGCGCCCATGAGATCGGGCCGAAAAGCGCCGTGGCCAGCGCGAAGCCGAGCAGGAGAACGGGCGTTGCCGTTCCCGGGACAAGGCGGGCGCGCATGAGGATGAGCGCGGCGATCGCGGCGAGCATGAAAGCCGCCATCAGGGCCGACAGCCAGAAAGGCTCCGGTGCCGTGACCGTGTACCTCATGTTCCAGCCTGAATTGTCCTGAGCCGTAACGAGCGATGAGATCTGGTAGATCAGAAGCTCGGGCGCATAGTTGGTTTTCTCGAGAATGGTGAGGCTGTCGATCTTGCCGAGGATGGCGAGGAAACGCGCGTGGAGTGGCCAGCCTGCGAGAAGAATGCTCAGCAGGCCAAGAGCGGCGCCGGTCAGAAGGAAGGCGACTGTCGCGCGCCAGTTGCGATCGAGCACGAAGATGAGCAAGAGGAAAACGGGCGAGAGCTTGAAGGCTGCGGCAACGGCGAGCACGACGCCGGCGGCGGCGAAATGATTGGCGCGATAGCGCTCGAAGGCCAGCAGCACCAGGAACATCGTCAGGATCTGCGGCTGGTTCTGCAGCAGTGCCTGACGCGCGGGGGCGCTGAACGACAGGATGACGAAGCCCAGCACCAGCCAATGCTCGAACTTGAGGTGTGGCGGGCGGACGACCTTCCAGGCCAATCCGACAGAGGCGGCGAGGAGTGCGATGTGCAGGATCATGGCGCTTTGCGCGAAGGTCTCGTGGCGGACATGTTCGACGATCGGGGACATGAGCCAGGCCCAGAGGGGAGGGTAGATATAGGGCACCGTGGGGTGACCGGCGAGGCCGATCTGCGCTTTGAGATCGGCCAGGACGGCGGGAACCTCGGGGCTGAGAAAATCGGGATGCAGGGCATATACGGCTTGCGGCATGTCCTGTGACACGGCGTAGCCCGC
>JAWLEL010000014.1:0-16808 GCA_041686165.1 Lentibacter sp. | reverse complement strand
CGAGCGCAGACCGAGCGCCGCCTTGCCGATGATCCAGGCCGCTCCGGCGGCCAGAACGCCGCCCACGGGCCAGGACATGAGGATCGGCAGGCCAAGCCCTCCAAGGTTACCCTGCGTTGATGGGTTCACCGCCTCGATCGCTTCGACACCCGCATCGAAGACGAAACGGAAGACGAAGAAGCCGACAACGAGGATCGCAACCAACGCGAGCGTCCGGTTGCGGCCCGGCTCGAGCCGCTTGTAGGCGAGCGTTGCCGCCACGATCGTCGCCGCCCCCAGCGCCAGCCCGAAGAGCACGCGCAGGCCGCCCGCGGCCCAGGCCTCGCCCACCGGGGGCATGGAGGTCAGCACCGCGGCCAGACCGCCAAGCGCGACGAAGCCCATGATCCCGACGTTGAAGAGCCCGGCGAAGCCCCATTGCAGGTTCACCCCGAGCGCCATGATGGCCGAAACCAGCCCCATGTTGAGGATGAAGAGCGCCGAGTTCCAGCTCTGGATCATTCCCGTGCCGATGATCAGCAGGGCAACGACGGCGAAATAGATGGTGTTGCGCAGTGAATCGCTCATACTGATTTCCCCCTGAACAGGCCTGTGGGTTTGAAGATGAGCACGATCAGAAGGATCGAGAAGCTCACCGCGAACTTGTAATCGGTGCTCATGAGCTGGACCAGCCCGTCAGGTTCGAGCGACTCCGGCATGAGATAGACCAGCACTTTCTTCCAGGCGTAGGTGATCGTGACTTCCGAGAAGGCGATGACGAAGCCCCCTGCGATGGCCCCCAGGGGATTGCCGAGGCCCCCGACGATGGCCGAGGCGAAGATCGGCAGGAGAAGCTGGAAATAGGTGAAGGGCTTGAATGTCTTGTCCAGCCCGTAGAGCACACCTGCGATGGTCGCCAGCGCCGCGACGATGATCCAGGTGACCATGACGACGCGCTCGGGGTTGATCCCCGACAGGAGCGCAAGGTCCTCGTTGTCCGAGTAGGCGCGCATGGATTTTCCCGTGCGTGTGCGGTTGAGGAACCAGAAGAGCAGGGCGACGACGATGACGGCCGTGACGATGGTGATCCCTTGCGTGGTCTTCAAAGCGAGGCCTTCGCGCAGCCCGGTCATCTCGCGGAAATCGCGCACCGAGATGAGGAAGCGTTCACCGTCTGCAAAGCGCTGATCCCCCGGCCCGATGATGAAACGCACGATGCCGTTCATGATGAACATCACGCCCATGGAGACGATGACGAGGATCACCGGCTTGGCCTTCTGCGCGCGGTAGAAACGATAGACCATGCGGTCGGTCAAAAGCAGCATCCCGATACAGCCCAATATGCCGATGGGCAGGGCCAGGAGCGCCGTGGGCAACGGGCCGAAGCTGATGCCCCAGGACTGGAAGAGCCATGTGAAAAGCACGGTAACCATCGCGCCAAAGGCCATCGTGTCGCCATGGGCGAAATTGGAAAAGCGCAGGATGCCGTAGATGAGCGTTACCCCGAGCGCCCCGAGCGCGAGCTGAGCGCCATAGGCGGTGGCGGGGACGACGACGAAATTGAGAATCGCCACGAGGGCGTTGAGCAAGTCCATTCAGAAGGCTCCTTCGCATGTGCCGAGATATTGAATGGCCTCGGGGCCGTCATTCATGTGGGTCGAAAGCCGCGCCGCTTCGGGCGTGATCGAAAGCAGGTATTCGGCGCCGGTGCCGGAGCCGAATACCGAGATGAGCGCGTCCTGCTCGCGGATCGCGACGATGGTGATCTCGCCGAACTCCGTGCTGATCGCCTGTGCCTCCACGTCGACGTCAAGGGCGAAGGTGCTCTCTGTGCAGGCCTCGGCCTCGTAGCATTCGGTCGTGAAGTCGCAGGGGAAGGCCTGAGCGGCGGAGGCCGTGAGGAAAAGGGCAAACAAAAAACGCATGGTTCAGCCCCCCAGGAAGCTCTGGCGCACTTCGGGGTCGGCCAGCAGCTCCTTGCCTGTGCCCGTGTGCGCGTTTTGGCCCTGCACGAGCACATAGCCCTTGTCGGCGATCTCCAGCGCCTGGCGCGCGTTCTGCTCGACCATCAGGATCGGGATGCCCGTGCGGGCGACCTCGATGATCCGGTCGAAAAGTTCGTCCATGACGATCGGGCTCACGCCCGCTGTCGGCTCGTCGAGCATCAGCACCTTGGGCTTCGTCATCAGCGCGCGGCCCACGGCCACCTGCTGGCGTTGACCGCCCGAAAGCTCGCCTGCCGCCTGAAAGCGCTTCTCCTTGAGGATCGGGAAGAGGTCGTAGACTTGCGCCATCGTGTCCGAGAAATCATCAGTGCGGATGAAGGCACCCATCTCCAGGTTTTCCTCAACGGTCATCGTGGTAAAAATATTCGAGTTCTGGGGTACGAAACCCATTCCCTTGTTCACGCGGTCTTGCGGGTTGAGCGCGGTGATGTCCTCGCCGTCAAGCACGACGCGGCCCTGGCGCAGATTGAGCATCCCGAAGATCGCCTTCATGCCGGTCGATTTGCCCGCGCCGTTCGGTCCGACGATCACGGCGATCTCGCCGCGGTTCACCGCGATGGTGCAGTCATGCAGAATGTCGGGGCCGTCCTTGCCATAGCCGCCGGTCATGTTCTCGCCGATGAGAAAGGGATCGCTGCCATCCGCGGGCCGCGCCCGGCCGCTCTTCTTGTAGGGGATCTCGCTATGGCTGCCCTTCGGGTTGGCAATGGTGGCGTCCTTGTTGCCGCGGTCTTCCTGATAGGGGTTCGAACTCATGCGCCCACCTGTTCCTTGTTCTTGAGGCCGGTGCCGAGATAGGCTTCGATCACCTGCTCATTGGCCTTGATCTCGCTCAGCGTGCCCTCGGCCAGAACCTTGCCTTCGGCCATGCAGATCACCGGGTCGCAAAGCCGCTCGATGAAATCCATGTCATGTTCGATGACGACGAAGGTGTAACCACGCTCCTCGTTGAGGCGTTTGATCGTGTCGGAAATCGTGTAGAGCAGGGTGCGGTTCACGCCTGCGCCCACTTCGTCGAGGAAGACGATCTTGGCATCGACCATCATGGTGCGTCCGAGTTCGAGCAGTTTCTTCTGCCCGCCCGAGACCTGGCCTGCCTTGTGGTCGGCCAGATGTTCGATCGTGAGGAATTCGAGCACCTCTTCCGCCTTGGCTTTCAGCGCGCGCTCCTGATCGGCGATCCGCTTGCGCCCGAACCACGTGTTCCAGAGCGACTCGCCAAGCTGCTCGCTCGGAACCATCATCAGGTTCTCGCGGCAGCTCATGGAGCTGAATTCATGGGCGATCTGGAAGGTGCGCAGCAACCCCTTGTGAAAGAGCGTGTGCGGCGGCAGGCCGGTGATATCCTCTCCGTCCATCGTCACGCGTCCCGATGTTGGTTCTAGAACGCCAGCTACGACATTGAAAAGAGTGGTTTTTCCTGCCCCGTTAGGGCCGATCAACCCGGTTATCGAGCCTTTCTCGATGCTCAGGCTCGCCCCGTCGACGGCATGAAATCCGCCGAAATGCTTATGCAGATCATGCACCTCGATCATGCATATCTCCCCCAAAAAGCTGCATTTGATATGCGAAAACAGCCCGGAGAAAGCCCCGGGCTGTTTTCAGCTTCAGATCATCGGATCAACGGTATCCGGCCGTTCCGAACTTGCCGTCAACGAATTCGATCTCGCGGTAGTTGCCCGCGGATTCGCCGGAGCCGATCAGGTCGACTGCCGAGGCGCCGACGAAGTCGACCTCACCGCCGTTGGCAAGGATTTCGAGAGCCTTGCCGATCTCGCCGGGGAAGATCTCTTCGCCGGGAGCGTTGGCGACGTCCATGAGGTGGGTCTTGTAGTCGGCCGGATCCGTCGACTCCGCCGCCTGCATGGCCAGCAGGATCAGAGCCGCCGCGTCATAGCTCTCCGGGGAGAAGGAGCTTGAGCCGTCAAAGCCGGCTTCTTCGGCCATTTCAGCGTAGATTTCCGCGCCTTCGCTGTCGGTGCCGGGGTGTGCACCGAAGGAGCCGTTGAGCTCTGCGCCGAAGTCTTCGTTCAGCTTGTCGCCGACCATGCCGTCGGGGAAGTAGAAGGTGTCGAAGGCGCCGGTGTCGAGCGCGGCGCGAACGATGCCGTTGCCGCCCTGGTCTACATAGCCCGCAACAACGAGCACTTCGCCGCCCGCCGAGGCCAGCGCGCCGACTTCAGCCGAGTAGTCGGCCTTGCCGTCTTCATGCGCAGCAACGGTCGTGACCGTCCCGCCAGCCGCTTCGAACTCGGCCTCGATCGCATCAGCGAGGCCCTTGCCGTAGTCATTGTTGGTGTAGGTGATGGCAACTTCGTTGAAGCCGCGGTCCTGGACTACGTTGGTCACGATCACGCCCTGGCGCGCGTCCGAAGGCGCCGTGCGGAAAAAGAGGCCGTTGTCCTCGTCGTTCGCATGGGTCAGGCCGGGGCTCGTCGCCGAGGGCGAGACCATGACGATGCCGTTGGGCAGGGCCACGTTCTGGAGGATCGCGCCGGTCACGCCCGAGCAATCCGCCCCGACGATACCCTTGACGCCATCGGAAGTGATGAGACGTTCAGCCGCCGATGTGGCCGCGCCGGAATCGATGCATGTGCTATCGGCGCGGACCGATTCAACGCTCGAGCCGCCGAGGAAGTTGCCGCTGTCGGTCGCTTCCTTCATTGCCAGTTCGGCACCGTCGCCCATGTGCGGGGTGATCGATTCGATCGGGCCGGTGAAGCCGAGTATCACCCCGAGCTTGACATCTTCGGCGAATGCGCCGCCAGCCATAATCGCTGTCGCGGCTGTCGCCATAAGCAGTTTTTTCATGTTTTTTCTCCCTTATTGGTTTTCTGACGTGAGGTTATTCGCGGTGAATTGAAAAGAAAAGCAGGATTTTACCCAGACGGCTGGATTTGAATTCGCCGTGGTGCCCGCTATATTTGAATTATGAAGAAATTGATCCTTTCTGCCGCCGCCTTGCTCTGTTTTGCGCTGCCGATGGGCGCGCAGGCCGAGCCCGAGTTTCCCGAACCAGAGCGAATCGTCTCGGGGCTGAACGGCCCCTGGTCGGTCGGGTTTCTGCCCGATGGCGACCTGCTCATCACGGAGAAGCGCGGGCGGCTGCTACGCATCCTGCCGGGCGGCGACCGCCAGCAGGTCTCCGGGCTTCCGGAGATCCGCGTCAAGGGGCAGGGCGGCCTGCTCGATCTCGTCGTGGCCTCCGATTTCGCCTCCTCGGGGAGGATCTTCTTTTCCTATGTCGAGCCCCAACAAGGCGGCGAAGGGACCGCGGTGGCCAGCGCGACGCTCGATGGCGACAGGCTGAGGAACGTGCAAACGATTTTCGAGATGAAAGACGGCTCGCGCGGCGGGCGGCATTTCGGCGGGCGTATCGCGGAAGACCCGCAGACAGGGGCGCTCTTTCTGACGATCGGGGACCGGGGCGACCGCCCCTCGGCCCAGGACCCTGCGCGCGACAACGGCAAGATCATCCGGATCGACCCCCAGGCCGGCACGCATGAGACCTGGACGCTTGGTCATCGCAACCCTCAGGGCCTCGCCTTCGCCCCGGACGGTCAGCTCTGGTCGCATGAGCACGGCGCGCGCGGGGGCGACGAGATCAACCGGATCGAGAAGGGCAAGAATTACGGCTGGCCGGTGATTTCCTATGGTCGCCATTACTCGGGCGCGAAGATCGGCGAGGGCACGTCGAAGCCCGGACTCGAGCAGCCCGTCTTCTACTGGGACCCCTCCATCGCGCCGTCGGGCATGGCCATTCATTCCGGCGAGGGCTGGCCGGAGATGGCGGGGCGCATGTTCATCGGCTCGCTCAAGTTCGACCATATAGCCGTCATGGCCCCGTCCGGTTCGGAGCAGGTCGCAAAGATCGAAACACCGCAAACACAGCGCGTGCGCGATGTGCGTATCGGCCCGCGCGGCGGCATCTGGTTCCTCAGCGAAGGGCGAGGCGCGCTCTACAGGATCGGCCCGCCCATGTGACGTCGCCCGGCGGGCCTCAGATCGAGAGTCTCGACGAATGTGTGCCGCGCTCGCGGTAGGGGGTGGTGTCGTAGTGGGCGCGGTAGCACTTCGAGAAATGCGAGGGGCTCGCGAACCCACAGGCAAGCGCCACGTTGATCACGCTCATGTCCGTCTGCATCAGAAGGTTGCGGGCTTTTTGCAGGCGCAGCTCCATGTAGTAGCGCTTGGGCGAGCGGTTGAGGTAGCGGCGGAAGAGCCGCTCGAGCTGCCGTGTCGACATGCCCACTTCCTTGGCCAGAAGCGAGGGGCTGATCGGCTCCTCGATGTTGTTCTCCATCATCTGGATCACGAGGCTCAGCTTGGGATGGCGCACGCCGATGCGCGTGGGCACGGAGAGCCGCTGGGTGTCCTGGTCGGTGCGGATCGAGGAGTAGATCTGCTGATCGGCCACGGCATTGGCCAGCTCGGCCCCATGATCGTCGGCGATGATCTTGAGCATCAGGTCGATCGAGGAGGTGCCGCCGGCAGTTGTCATGCGCTTGCCGTCGATGGTGAAGACCGACTTCGTGAGCTCCACCTCGTCGAATTCTTCCTCGAAGCTGTCGCGGTTTTCCCAGTGGATCGTGGCGCGTTTGCCGTCGAGCAGACCGGCCGTGGCCAGCGTATAGGCGGCCGTGCAGAGCCCGCCGATCACCGGCCCCTTGCGCGCCTCGCGCCTGAGCCATGAGACAAGCCGCTTTGTCGTGGCTTTCTGGATGTTGTTTCCGCCGCAGATCAGAACCGTGTCATCGCGGCTCAGCTCGCCGAGGTCCATGTCGAGCTTGAATTCCGTCCCGGCGCTGCAGGTAACGGTTTCGCCGCCTTCGCCAGCAAAGATCCACTCATAAAGCGCCGCGTCACTCATCCTGTTGGCGATCCGAAGCGCCTCGATGGCCGATGCGAAGCTCAGAAGCGTGAAGTCCTCAACCAGGACAAAAACGAAGCGACGGGGCTTGTCCGGGATGTTTTCGAGTTTGATTGTAGGGCGTTGGAAGCTCATGGCACGCTTTCATGTGTCATATGCGACTCTTTAGAGTGCATTGCGACAGTTTGTCGGTCGAGGCTTGGAAGTCAAGAAAGGATGCGGCGATCTTGAAAACAAAAGCTGTGCGGTCAGATGCTGCATTTGCCCGTGGAATGCAAGACGCAACGTAAGCTGGATGGCAAACACGTCTGGCGCGGGAGAAAAACCCGCGTTATAAGGCCACTTCCAAACCAGACCACCGGAGAGAAACGATGAGTGAATGGACAAAGTCGGGCTGGCGCGAAAAACCGCGCATCCAGATGCCGGACTACACGGATAAGGCGGCGCTTGAGGCAGTTGAGGCCCAGCTCTCAGACTATCCGCCGCTCGTTTTCGCCGGTGAGGCCCGGCGGCTCAAGCAGGAGCTCGGCGCAGCGGCCCGCGGCGAGGCCTTCCTCTTGCAGGGCGGCGATTGCGCCGAGAGCTTCCAGCAGTTCAGTGCCGACGGAATTCGCGACACCTTCAAGGTGATGCTGCAAATGGCCATGGTCCTGACCTATGGCGCGAAAGTGCCCGTGGTGAAGGTCGGCCGCATGGCCGGACAGTTCGCCAAGCCGCGCTCCGCGCCGACGGAGACGGTTGATGGCGTCGAGCTGCCGAGCTACCGGGGCGATATCATCAACGAGCTGGATTTCACCGAGACGGCCCGCGTGCCGGACCCCGGCAAGATGCTTCAGGCCTACATGCAGTCAGCCGCCACGCTGAACCTGTTGCGCGCCTTCTCGACGGGCGGTTTTGCCGATATGCACCGCGTTCATTCCTGGACGCTCGGCTTCTCGGAAGGCGACGGGGCCGAGAAATACCGCGACATCGCGAACCGCATTCAGGACAGCATCGATTTCATGGCCGCCGCCGGGATCACCGGCGACACCACCCATGAGTTCAGCACCGTCGAGTTCTACACCAGCCACGAATCGCTTCTGCTCGAATACGAGGAGGCGCTGACGCGGCTGGATTCCACATCGGGCAACTGGCTGGCAGGCTCGGGGCACATGATCTGGATCGGCGACAGGACGCGCCAACCTGATGGTGCGCACGTCGAGTTCGCCCGCGGCGTGCTCAACCCGGTCGGCCTCAAGTGCGGCCCGTCCATGGAAACAGATGATCTCAAGCGTCTGATGACCACGCTCAACCCCGAGAACGAAGAGGGCAGGCTCACGCTTATTTCCCGCTTTGGTGCCGACCAGGTCGAAAACCACCTTCCCAGGCTTGTCCGCGCCGTCGAGGCAGAGGGGGCCAATGTCACCTGGGTCTGTGATCCGATGCATGGCAACACGGTCAAGTCGGCCTCCGGCTACAAGACGCGCCCCTTCGACAAGGTCCTGGCCGAGGTGCGTGAATTCTTCGCCGTGCACAAGGCGGAAGGCACGGTGCCCGGCGGCGTGCATTTCGAGATGACGGGGCAGGATGTGACGGAATGCACCGGCGGCGTGCGCGCGGTCAGCGAGGACGAGTTGAGCTATCGCTACCACACCGCCTGCGATCCGCGCCTCAACGCGTCGCAATCGCTCGAGCTGGCTTTCCTCGTGGCAGAGGAACTGACTGGCCTTCGCAGCGAAAGCCGGGCCGTGGCAAACGGGTAGGCTCCTATCCGCAAAATGAGCATCGCCTTGCAAAAGGCGGTGCTTCCCTCGAAGGTCTCCGGGGCGCGGTTTCCCGCCTTGCCGCGAGAGCCCGACGGGTCAGCGAGTGTCCTCGGGCAGCAGAAGTGTTTCGCCGACGGAGGCCGCCCGCGCCAGATCCTCGTCGAGCGACATGGCCACGTATTCACCGCGCCGCCAGAGCTGTGCGAGATCATCGTAGTGGCGCGAGAGCGGATGCCCTGACTGGCCCGTCGAGATGATGAAGACGGAGCTGTTGGGGTCGGTGAAATCATAGACGCCGCGATAGCCCGCAGCATGGACGTTCTGAAACGGGTTCGGCCCTGTGCCGGAGGTCTTGCCGCGCATGAGCGTGTTGTCGCCTCCTGATGTGGATTGCCGGATGTTCACGAAATAGCGCAGCACCGGCACTTCGCCGAGGACGGCATGATCATGCGTTGCCTGGTGCGCATCGCCCCACCGCAGCGCCTCGACCGATGTGCCATAGGCCTCACCCAGCCAGACCAGGGCATCGTCGAGCGCGAGCCGCGCGATATCGGTGCAGCTTTCCGTGGCGGTGGACTGGCGGACGTTGCACCAGGCCCCGGCACCGTCCACATCGCGGAACACCCGTTCGATGAAGATGGGGTCGGGATGCGTGAACTCGTCTGCCAGCGGGCCAAGCTCATCGCGGATCAGCCGTTGTTGCAAAAAGCGCATCCAGGCCGTGTAGATCAGTGGCTCGGGCAGGTGCTCGTTCATTTCGCCGTTCCAGTCGGCAAGCAGGTCGAGCGCGACCTCGCGGTCGCGTTCCGGGGTGCCCTCCGGGGCGGATTCGCCTGTGAACCACAGATCGGCGGCAACCAGCGGCAGCAGGCTGCGCGCGCTGTAGCTCACGGTGTCGAGCTGGGCTTCGACAAAGCTGTCGCGGGTATGCGCCTTGCGCCCCTGCATCAGCCTCTGCCATCGCAATACGCGCTGGCTGTCGCCCCATTCATAGCTCACATGCATCGGGAAGGGCCGTTCAAGGAGCTTGTTGTTGGTGTTGCCGACGATCCCGCCAGCGGGACGGATGAACTCGGGGTTCGCGGTATGCGGGAAGTAGCCTTCCCAGCGGTTCTCGGTGATCCAGCCGGGCGAGGGCAGGCGGCCCTTCGATTGATGCGCGGCGTCGCGGCGCGGCATGGCGCCGATGGTCTTCAGCGCGATGTTCTCCTGGTCGGCGAGCGTGAGGTTTTGCGATGGTGCTATATAGAGCTGTGTGGCTTCCAAAGCCTCGTCGATGCTTCCGGCGCGCATGAGGCGCAGCCCGGCGCTGAGCGAAGTGTCAGAGCGGTCGAGCGCTGTCCATGCCAGCGATGCGACATGGCCCGGCGGGGTCACTTCGCCGACGTCCTGGAAGCTGCGGGGCAGGACGGGGCCATTCTCGGTAAAACGCAATGTGAGCGTGACCGGCTTCTCGTCCTTGATCCGGATGATCGAGCCACGCGTCTCGAATTCGGCAAAGCCTTTCGGCGTGCGATACTCCTGCGGGTTGTCGGGATTGAGCTGCTCAATGAAGACATCCTGATCATCGAGATAGGATGAGGTCAGCCCCCAGCCGAGCTTCTCGCTCCGGCCCGCCAGCACGAGCGGCATCCCGGGGATGGTCGCGCCGATGACGCCGCCGCTGGAAAGCTCGAGGCGCGCGAGATACCAGATCGCGGGTGCCGTGAGGCCCAGATGGGGATCATTGGCCAGCAGAGTGCCACCATTGGCCGAGCGCGAGGGCGCGGCGGCCCAGGCGTTGGAGGCTCCGGCAAGCGGCATCTTGCGCAGCGGCGAAAGTGGCGCCTTGGTCAGGTCCATAGGCGCGCCCTGCACTTCGGCAAAAGATGTTTCGGGAAAGAGGCCGGCATAGGCCGGCAAGGCCGCAACGCCGGTGCCGGGCACATCGGGGAGCACGTCGCGCAGGCGTTTTTCGCCGTCGGCCATCGCATCGTCCAGCAGCAGGGAGGTGCGTGCACGCAGGATCTCCGCCCCTGCATGGCCGGAGAGCTGCACGGCCATCAGCTTGAGGATTGCCAGTGAATCTTCGGGGCTCCAGGGCGATATGGGTGCGTTGAAGAGGAACATCTCGGGCGCGCCGCGGCCCCGGGCGCCATTATTGATCTCGGCAATGCGCGCGTTGACGCCAGCAGAATAGGCCTCAAGCGCGGCCAGCGCCTGAGCGTCCTGCGCGGAGACGCTCTCGCGGGCGGCGGTGTAGATGTCGAGCCGGCGCAGCACCTTGTCCACGGGCAGGGTGCGCCTTCCGAACACCTCGGAGAGCCGTCCCTGCGCGGTGCGGCGGAGCACTGTCAGCTGCCAGAACCTGTCCTGCGCATGGGCATAGCCGAGACCGAAGAAGACCGCGCTGTCCTCCTCTGCGAAGATGTGCGGAATGTTCGAGTGATCCCTGAGGATGCGCGCGGGCGCTTCAATCGTGGAGACTTCGAGCGTCTTGTCGTAATCCGGCAAGGAGCGTGAGGCCAGATGATACACGATCAGCACGGCAACCACCGCCAGAGTCGTGAGCGCGACGGCGAGACGGAGCAGCCAGCGAAAAAGAAGAGCCATGTTTACCTCATCACGGGTTCGGGGCCCGGCCGGGGGCAGGGCGAGGGCTTGCCATCCTGCGCGCGGACAGACAATGTTTGTTTAACGAAGGATCGGACGGAATAAAACAAGGGGGAAAGACCATGGCGAAAACCGCGTTTCTCGGGCTTGGTGTAATGGGATATCCGATGGCTGGCCACCTCAAAGCGAGGGGACATGAAGTTTGCGTGTATAACCGAACGTCTGCAAAGGCAAAATCCTGGGTCAAGGATCATGGTGGCACGGCGGCCGACACTCCGCTGCAGGCCGTCGAGGATGCCGATTTCGTGATGGCCTGCGTGGGCAATGACGATGATCTGCGCGCCGTATGCCTCGGTGAGAACGGTGCCTTTACCGGAATGAAGGAAGGATCGGTCTTCGTGGATCACACGACGGTCTCGGCGCAGGTTACGGCAGAGCTCTATGCGGCGGCCAGAGAGCGCGGCATTTCCTTTGTCGACGCGCCGATTTCCGGCGGGCAGGCAGGCGCTGAAAATGGCGTTTTATCAGTTATGTGCGGGGGTGACTTGAAGTCATATGAGGCGGCTGAGCCTGTCATCGCGGCCTATGCACGCATCTGCCGGAGGATCGGCGAAAGCGGGGCGGGGCAGAAAACCAAGATGTGCAACCAGATCGCCATCGCCGGTCTCGTGCAAGGTCTCTCGGAAGCCCTTCATTTTGCTGAGAAATCGGGGCTCGACGGACGGGCTGTCGTGGAAGTGATCAGCCAGGGGGCTGCCGGGTCATGGCAGATGGAGAATCGCCACGAGACGATGCTGGATGACGCCTTCGAGCATGGCTTCGCCGTGGACTGGATGCGCAAGGATCTCGGGATCTGCCTGCAAGCTGCCGACGAGGTGGGCGCGAGCCTGCCCATCACAGCATTGGTGGATCAGTTTTACAAGGATATCCAGAGGCTTGGCGGTGGACGTTGGGACACCTCCAGCCTCATAAAGCGCCTGCGCGCCATGGGCTGAAGGACGGGTGAGCGGCGAAGCGCCGACCCGTACCCTCCCGGCGCAGTGCAGGGTTTGCACTTTCTCGCGATCGGGGCACGGCACGGGGGTGATATGGATGCACCCCCCGTGCACCTTCCGTGCAGCGCAGGATGCCGGGCATACGCAAAAACCTGTTTTGACCATGCGGCTTTCGCCGGGGTCCTGGCCGTTCCGGGGCCGGATGGCGCGCCTTGGGCTGCGCCGTGCATCTTGCAATCACTGCGCTCTCACGCGTCTTCCTCGCGGGAGGCGCGGAACAGGTTCGGTGCAAGCCGGCGTGGGACCACCTGCGACAAGGCGGTTCCCGCGCGCCGTATGGGCCGCGCCAGCGCCTCGCGCCCCGGGTTGGAGCGGAGCCCCTCGCGCAAGCTCAAAAGCTGGTGGTTCTGGCTTTCGCTCAGCGCCCGTTTCCGAGCGGCATGGATGACAGCGGACAGAGCGACAGCGGCGCCATGGCCCGTCAAGGGGCCTTTTTGCGGAGCTTCTCCGAAGGTGATCTGGAGGCCGTCTGGTCCTTCGGGAAGCCCGGCGGGGGTCTCGAAGCCATCGAGCGCCCGGCGAATGCGCTGCTTGACCATGCGTGGTTTCTGTTGGCGAGCCTTGTGCAGCACAAGGGCAAAAACCCCGTTTCCGGCATAGGCGATCTGGATCGGTTCGGTCAGGAACTCTCCGGCCACAGCGCGGGCGATCTCGTTCAGGAATGCGCGAAGGCGCGGCGCAGGCAGAACGTTGAAGGCCGTTTCGATGCAAAGAACGGAAAACCCCAGAACGACCGTGGAATAGACGCCTGAGGGCAGGGAGATCAGCTTGTGGCGCAGCTCTTCGAGTTCGAGCACGCCGCGCGTCGGCTCCAGCGTGATCGCGTCGGTGATGCGGAGGACGCAGGCGTCGTCCGCCCCGTCGACATCGGGTGCCGGGCGCGGCGAGCGGGCCAGCAGCTCGGTCAGTTGTCCGGCGGCGCGCAGGCGCGTTCCAAGCTCGATGGTCTCGAAGGGCTTGTTCACGTAATCCGTCGCCCCGGCTTGCAGGGCCCGATTGAGCCTGGTCTTTTCGGTGACCGCGGTGATCATGATGATCGGGACGTTCTCGTAGCCCGGCATTTCGCGCACCCTGGCGCAGAGTTCGATCCCGTCCATGCCGGGCATGCGGATATCGAGCAGGAAGCAGTCGAAGGGCGTTTGCGCCGCCGCGATCTCCTCCAGCGCGGCCTCGGCTGAAAGCACAAGCGTCAGGTCGCGATACTGCGCATCGCGGAGCACCGTTTCCAGGATACCGAGTGCAAAGGGATCGTCGTCGACTGTCAGGATCTTCATTGGCAACCTTCTTGGAAGTTCGTGGTTTTCGGTGTCTGGCGGTCAGGGAGCAGCGCACTCGTTAAAGGCGAACCTGTTATGCGAATCGCAACAAAGTGTGGCAACAAAGAGGCCATCTTGAGAAAGGGCGCGTGCGTCGGTCGCCGGGGGCACCGTTCGGGGCGTTTTCTGCTCGGACGGCCTCGAAGGGCCTTTCCCGACACACCATGCCCGTTCAAGGGGCGGGGTAGGTCCTGCGCGGTCAGCTTGGCGCATGGCCGGGATGTCCGCAGGCACGTCCGGGGCCCTCGATGACGATACCTTTGACGCGTGTTCACTTTTGAATACACTGGTCATGTGGCTGATGACGTTCGATCCAGAGCCAATCTCGAAGGCTATCGTGACAAGCGCGACTTCGAGCGCAGTGACGAGCCGCAGGGCGGCGCGGCCCTGAGGTCCGATGCGCCTTGCTTCGTTGTTCAGAAGCATGACGCCAGCAACCTGCATTACGATGTCCGGCTCGAAGTTGATGGTGTGCTCAAGAGCTGGGCGGTCCCAAAGGGCCCCTCTACCGATCCGCGCGAGAAGCGCCTCGCGATCGCCACGGAGGACCATCCGCTGGATTATGCCGGGTTCGAAGGCGTGATCCCCGAGGGGGAATACGGCGGCGGCACCGTGCTGATCTGGGATCGCGGCCCCTACGAGAACATCACCGAGGCGGGCGAGGGCGGCCAGCGTCCCATGGCCGAGGCGCTGGAGGCCGGCCACGTGCTCGTGCGGCTTCACGGCGAGAAAGTAAGCGGAGGCTATGCGTTTCAGAGGGTCGACGACGACAAGGATCAGTGGCTGCTTGTCAAGATGGACGACGCGGAAGCCGACGCTCGGCGCAATCCCGTCTCGACGGAGCCGCTTTCCGTGAAATCGGGCCGCGACCTGGAAGAGATCGCTGCCGACGGGTGCGATGACGGGCGCGATGGGGAGAGGGAAACGTGATGGCTGAAGGCGACATCAAGGGCTTGATCGAGGGCCTGCCCGAAAGCCCGCATCCCGACTGGTGCCCGCCGATGCTCGCGGTTCTGACCGAAGAGCGCTTCTCCGACCCGGGCTGGCTGTATGAGCGCAAGCTCGATGGCGAGCGCCTGCTGGTGTTCCGCGATGGCGACCGGCTTAGGCTCATGACCCGCAACCGTCACGAGGTGAGCGACACATGGCCGGAGCTTGCCGAGGCGCTGGTTCGCCAGTCCGTGCAGGATTTCGTCGCTGACGGCGAGGTCGTGGCCTTTGACGGAGATGTGAGCAGTTTCTCGCGCTTGCAGGGGCGACTGCAGATTTCCGATTCCGAGCGTGCTCGCGAGAGCGGAATACCTGTATATCTCTACCTGTTCGATCTGCTGCATCTCGCGGGACATGACGTGACCGGCCTGCCTCTGCGTCGCCGCAAGGCCCTGCTGAAACAAGCGCTGGAATTCGAGGACCCGGTGCGTTTCACCCCGCATCGCAACGAAGACGGCGAGGCTTACTTCGAAGAGGCCTGCAAAAAGGGATGGGAAGGCGTGATCGCCAAGGACGCGGAGGCGCCCTATACGCAGACTCGCTCTCGCAAATGGCTGAAATTCAAATGCGCCGAGGGGCAGGAGCTCGTCATCGGCGGATTCACCGAACCTCGGGGCGATCGGCCCGGGTTTGGCGCGTTGCTGCTGGGCTATTACGAGGATGGTGCGCTGCGCTACGCCGGCAAGGTCGGCACCGGCTTTGACGAGACCTTTCTGACGGAGTTCCGCGAGACTCTCGACGCGCGCCGCCGCGAGACCTCTCCTTTCGCCGATATGACGGATGAGGACGCGCTCTGGGTGTGTCCCGACATGGTGGCAGAGATCGGCTTCACCGAATGGACGCCCGACGGCAAGCTCCGCCACCCGCGGTTTCTCGGCCTGCGTCGGGACAAGCCCGCCAGGGATGTCACACGGGAGGGACCGCGCGCATGACGTCAGAGACCCTCACCGCGCGTGGGCGTGACGTGGAGATTTCCAGTGCCGACAAGGTGCTTTTCCCCGACGATGGCATCACCAAGCTGGATCTTGCCCGCTATTATGCCCGGATCGCAGACACCGCCTTGCAACACTGGCGCGACCGGCCCGTGACGCTTCGACGGTTCCCCGACGGGATCGGCGCCGAAGGTTTCTTTCAGAAGAACGTTCCGGATTACTTTCCGAGCTGGATCGAGCGCGTGGAACTGCCCAAGCAGGATGGTTCGCTCATCCAGGCTCTGGCGACAGAGCCGGCCACGGCGATCTATCTGGCCGACCAAGGTTGTATCGAGCTTCACCTGGCGCTGGCCCGTGCGAATCGTCCCCGGCATCCCGACCGGATGATCTTCGATCTCGATCCGTCCGACGGGGATTTCGGCAAGGTGCAGGAGGTGGCGCGGGCCGTGAGAACGGCGCTGGACGATCGCGGCTTGCACAGCTTCGTGGCCACGACCGGCTCGCGCGGGCTGCACATCGTGCTGCCGCTGGATGCCTCTGCGGAGGTCGATGCCTTGCGCCCCTTCGCACGCAAACTTGCGGCTGAAGTTGCCGACGCGCATCCAGGCATCGCCACGACGGAGCAGCGCAAGGCGAAGCGTGGCGACCGTGTCCTGGTGGACACCTTTCGAACAGCCCAAGGGCAGACGGCGATTGCTCCCTACAGCGTGCGCGCGAGGCCCGGCGCGCCCGTGGCGACGCCGCTCCGTTGGAGCGAAGCCTTTTCTTGCGACCTGACGCCCGACCGATACACGATCGGCTCGATCTTCCGACGCCTGGGGCAGATCGAAGATCCTTGGGCTGAGATCGACGCGGCGCCGCTGGATGCCTTGGCCCTTGCCGAAAGCGCCTGAAAACGACATGGGTCGAAAATGTCTGCGATGCGGGATGCCCTTGTGTCCGGTTCTTGCGGGTGTTGGTGCCTGATCGCATGGCTCTTGGTGTCTCTCGTATCCGGCAAGCGGCGCAGTGGTAACGCGTGGCGCTGCAATGTGTTACGCTGGGCGACACAGCGTATATCGCTGACACGCGGCCTTTTTGCAGCCTGGCCCGAGCGGGTGGCGCATGTGGTCGCTGGCTTGAAAGCGGGTTTGCAGGCCCGCGCGACATGCATGGCGTGCATGAAGACGAAAACCACGAGGCATCCAGAGCGCCTCGATTTGAACGAAGACGCCAAGCAAGATCAAAGGATGCCGAGTTGAAACGCGATGAGGAACAGGAAGCGGAGGAGTATGAAAAGGTTGCTGTCGCCGTCATTTTCGAAGCCCTCCGCAGGGATGGGGA
>JAWLEL010000293.1:0-3853 GCA_041686165.1 Lentibacter sp. | reverse complement strand
AAATGACGCAAGTCATTGATTTTATTGGAGGCGAGTACCGGAATCGAACCGGTGTACACGGATTTGCAATCCGCTGCGTCACCACTCCGCCAACTCGCCATCTGTGGTGTGACGATGCAGTTAGCTCATCTGCTGGACCCGCGCAAGGGGGGCTTGTAGCCCTTTGCTGCTCCTTTGGATTGATAGGCACGCGCGTTTGTGTCAGAACCTGCGTAGAGATTCTGAACGGACAGGTTCACTTATGACTGACTTCGCCGAGCGTCGCCGCATGATGGTGGACAATCAAGTCCGGCCTTCGGACGTAACCAAGTACCCGATCATTGATGCCCTCCTTGAGGTCCAGCGGGAAAACTATGTCCCGCAGGCCTTGCGGGAGGCGGCTTACCTGGGCGAGAACCTCGAAATCGGCGGTGGCCGAGTGATGTTGGATCCCAGGACGCTTGGCAAGATGCTGGACGTTCTCGACCTCGAGAATGACGAGATGGTGCTCGATCTGGGATGTGGGCTGGGATATTCGGCTGCGGTGATCGCGCAGATCGCGCAGGCGGTGATCGCTGTCGAGGAAGTCGAGGCGTTGGCCGACGAAGCGGAGGCGCTCCTCGCCGCAGGTGGTGTCGACAATGTTGTGGTCGAGAAAGGTCTGCTGGTACAGGGCGCGCCACAGCACGGGCCTTATGACGTGATAATTCTTGAAGGCGCGGTCGAGCAGATACCCGCCGCCTTGGAAGACCAACTCAAGGATGGCGGGCGTATCGTTGCGCTTTTCGCCGAGGAAAACCTCGGCACCGTTCGTATCGGCTACAAGATCGCAGGGCGCGTGAACTGGCGCTATGCTTTCAACGCGAGCGCACCGGTGATCAGCGGGTTCGAGCGCAAAGAAGAATTCACGCTGTGACTGCGTCGGCCAATGGGTGGTCCTGCATGGCGAATACGAGGAGGCAGAAGGGCAGGATGAAAACGGTACGTTCCGCGGCGGTCGCCGTGCTCTTCGCGGCTCTTGCAGTGTTGAGCGCCGAGAAGGCTGATGCTGAATCACTCGCGGATGCCATGGTCGGCGCTTATGAGCATAGCGGTTTGCTCGACAAGAATCGCGCCCTGTTGCGCGCAGCTGATGAGGATGTCGCCGTGGCTGTCGCCGCGCTTCGCCCAATAGTGAATTGGTCGGCTGGACTGACGTATTCTTATGCAAGTTCTACCGGCTCATTGCCGGGGGTATCGGAAAATGTAGAAAGCACGCTTGGTCTGGCGGGTGAGATTTTGCTGTATGATGGCGGCGCATCTAAGATGCAAATTGATGTGGCGAAGGAAACTGTGCTTGCCACGCGTCAGACACTTATCGGGGTCGAGCAACAGGTTCTTCTAACGGCGGTCAATGCCTATGTTGATGTAAAGCGGGCTTCCGAGGCCGTGCGGCTGCGGCGGAGCAATCTTCGTGTGATTGGGGAGGAATTGCGGGCCGCGCGTGACCGTTTCGAAGTTGGTGAAGTGACGCGGACCGACGTATCCCTTGCCGAGGCGCGGCGCGCATCGGCCAGAGCTTCACTCGCTGCGGCTGAGGGTGATCTGGCGCGCGCCGTGGAATTCTACCGCGCTGCCGTGGGACGCAAGCCGGCTGCGCTCGACGCGCCCAGCGCCGTGGGTCAACCTGCCAAGACGCTCGACAGCGCCAAGGCGATCGGTCTACGCACTCATCCCGATCTCAAGCGTGTTCAGCATCAGGTTACGGCAGCCGAGCTTGGCATACTGATCGCCGAGGCTGGGAAGGGGCCGGAACTCAAGCTCAACGGCCGCGTGGGACTGAGCGAGGAGTACGGCTCAGACAACAGCGGGAGAAGTGCAAGCCTGGGTTTGAACCTCACTCAGCCGATCTATCAGGGTGGCCGCCTCAGTGCCCTTGAGCGCAAGGCGCGCGCTCAGAGAGATGGCTCGCGCGCTGATCTTCACGTCGCGCGAAACGAGATCGCACAGAATATAGGAAATGCCTGGGCGCAACTGCGCGTCTCGCGCGCGACGGAAACCGCCAGCGCTCAGCAAGTGCGCGCCGCGGAAGAAGCTTTCGAGGGAATCCGCGAAGAAGCAACGCTTGGCGCACGAACCACGCTGGATGTTCTGGACGCCGAGCAGGAGCTGCTTGATGCCCGGACGAGCCAACTTACCGCACGGTACGATCGTATTCGCGTAGGCTACGAACTGCTTGCATCCATGGGGCTTCTGACTGCGGAGAAGCTGAATTTGAGCGTGCCGCGCTATGACCCGGCGGCCTATTTCAACCTCGTGAAAACCGCGCCCACGAACATGAGCAAGCAAGGGCGTCAGCTCGAACGTGTGCTCAAAAGTCTCGGAAAACAGTAAAATCCATCGTATCTGTTGTTAGAATCTGGCGCACGGGCTAAACTCGGTGCGAGGCAAGAGTGGTATAATGAAATGTCAGACCCCGTAAAAAACGAGGAAATCGAAGACGTTCTATCCTCCATCCGCAGGCTTGTATCAGAGAGCGGTGGATTGCAGGACAGTACGAAGGAGCCGCAGGAGGGGCCGATCTCCGCTTCATCGGCCGAGCTCGACGTTGGGACGCTGGCGGAAGAGCAATCCGGCGCCCGGACTGACAGGCTGGTCCTGACACCCTCGTTGCGCGTGGCTGATGACATGGATGCGCCGGCAGGCGACCTTCGAAGCGACACTGAAGGCACGGCGGAAGAACGCTTTGCGGAGCCGGACAACGAAGGTTCCAGAGAAGAAGCTGGTACATCAGACGGTGCAAGGGAAGATAGCCAGGACGCTGATGTTTCCGAAGAGGAGCATGACGTGGCTCATGGCGCCGCAGAGATTTTTGAGTCGGCTGAGCGCGAGGACGCTGAGCCGGAGAAAGCCGATCTTGAGAACGATCCATCCGCTGAGGCGGAAGACCGCCCGGACCAGCCGCAGGACGGAGAGAGCGCTGACGGTGATGAGACAAGCGAAGAGCCGCCTGCGCAAGCAGAAGCCGACGAACAACACAGGGGCGAGGATAACACGGGCGAGCATACATCTGGCGCGGAGCAAGCGGGCGAGACGCTGAAAGACAGGATCGAACAGCTCGAGACCGCCGTCCTGCACTCGGCGAGCGATTGGGAAGATGACATGGAAGGGGGCGGAGACAACGCTCCTCATCCCGTGGAAACGCTGCAATGGGAAGATCACAGAGATGATGAGGCGCCTGGCGGAGGCCGTGAGAGTGCCCGAGCGAGCGCGTACGTCAGGGTCGCGGAACCTTCGCGCGAGGATGAGGGGGAAGACTCATCAGACGAATTTGATTTCATGGGCGATGACGATGAAGCCGTGCTCGACGAGGACGCGCTGCGTGAGATGGTTGCCGATATTGTCCGTCAGGAGTTGCAGGGGGCGCTGGGCGAGCGCATTACCCGCAACGTGCGAAAACTTGTGCGACGTGAGATTCATCGCGCGCTGATGGCGCAGGAGCTGGACTGATCCTGAGGGCTGTCAAATTCAGGGACAAGTTGCCTTGAATACGACGCTCAACCCTCGAACATCGACGTGCTTTTTTTCGGAGCCCACCAAAGGAGCACTTTGGAAACACCAACCTGGCCTGGTTAAATAGCCACTCCCCGCAAAAGAGTACGGCCCCCGACTGGGAGGCCGTTTGCTAATCTAAACAAGGCGTTTTCAGGCAGCTTCAGCCTGCGCGGCAGCGTTGCGACGCTCGCTTTCCTCGCGCGACAGCGCGACGGAAGTGCGCACGCCTTTTGCTACGAAATCCATGAGCCCGGCGACGACACGTTCGTTGGGGTCGATCCCGGAGCAGGACAGCACTTCACGACCATCGCGCGAACGCGCCCAGCGGGCGATCTGCTCG
>JAWLEL010000013.1:0-16981 GCA_041686165.1 Lentibacter sp. | reverse complement strand
CTCCCGCTACTGGGTTTCGCGCCGCTCACGGGCGATCTGCGCGTGGCGGTCATCCTCTCCGCCGCCATCCCGATGTTCTCGATCTACGTGGTCTTCGCCTCCGAGCTCGGCCACGAAGGCATGGCCTCCATCGCGCAGATCATCGCCACGGCCCTGTCATTCTTCACCATCAGCGCCCTGATGATGCTTCTTCTGTGACCACCCCGGGCGCGACAGCCGCCCGCTTCGGCCCCTGCTTGGACAATTGAACCGCCAGAATGCCGAAGGCGATCACCGCGACGCCCAGAGCGTCGAGCCAACCCAGAGCCTCTCCAAGGATCATGGCGGCCATGGCGACCCCGATGAAGGGATTGAGGAAGTGGAACGTCGCCGCCTTGACTGCGCCGATGCGGTCGACGAGGTAGAACCAGACCAGCGTTGCCGCGAGGCCGGGCACGAGCGTCGTGTAGGTGAAGGCCAGGGCCAGCGGCGTGCTCATCTCGAGACGCGGCACTTCAAAGGCCAGCGCCGCCGCGAAGAGCGCGGCCGATCCGACGAGCATCTGCAATCCCACGATCATCAGGAAATTGCCCCCAGACGTGGCGCCGCGCAGCACGAGCGTCGCCGTGGTCAGCGCCAGAACGCCGATCACGCAGAGCGCGATCCCGTAGAGGTCCACGCCGCCGCCAAAGCGCGCGCCCATGATGATCGTCACCCCGATCACCCCGGCAACGAGCCCCGCAGCGCCAAGCGGCTTGATCCGCTCGGAGAAGAAGAGCCAGCCCGCCAGCGCCACGAGAAGCGGCATCGTCGAGGCGATGATCGCGGCGAGCGAGGCTTGCACTGTCTGCATCGCCACGAAATTGAGCCCAAGGTAGAGCGCGTTCTGGCACAGGCCGAACACCATCGTCGCGCGCCATTGCGCCCGCGTCAGCTTCCATGTCTGCCCCATGAGGCGGGCGATGAATATGCCCAGCAGCCCAGAGATCAGGAACCGCAGCGACAGCGCCCAGAGCGGCGAGGCATATTCCACGATGATCCGCGCCGATGTGAAGGCGCTCGACCACATCAAGGCAAAGGCCAGCCCCATGAAGATTGCCTTGATGTCCAACTCGCCTCTCCCGGTTCAACGGGCGCAAATGAAAAGGGCCGCCCGCAGGCGACCCTTTCCGAAACCGTCAGGATTTACAAGATCAGCTGTTCACGCTGTCCTTGAGCGCCTTCGCGATCGTCATCTTGACGACCTTGTCGGCCTCTTTCTTGATCTGTGCGCCTGTCGCAGGGTTACGAACCATGCGCTCGGGGCGTTCACGGCAATAGATCTTGCCCACGCCGGGGAGCGTGACAGCACCGCCGCCGGAAACTTCGCGCGTGATGATCGACGTGATCGCTTCCAGAGCTGCATTCGCCGATTTCTTGTCGGTGTCCATTTCTTCTGCAATGGCCGCGACAAGCTGAGTTTTTGTCATTGGTTTGGTCATCTTACTCTCCTGTATTTGCCCGATCTGGGGCCCCATTGGAGCCATATAACTGTATGATGCGGCGCAACACAACGAATTGTGTGCAACTTACGCAAGAAAACTTGAGGTTTTTGGCCTTTTACGCCCTCAAGCATGTCAGAGAAAGGCGGTTTCGTTGAAGCTGCGCAGCTTCCGGCTGTGCAGCCTCTCCAGAGGCATGTCCCTCAAGGATTCCATGGCCCGAATGCCGATCATCAGGTGCCTCTCGACTTGCGTCTTGTAAAAGTCGCTCGCCATTCCCGGCAGTTTCAACTCGCCGTGAAGCGGCTTGTCGGAGACACACAGGAGCGTTCCGTAAGGCACGCGGAAGCGGAATCCGTTGGCCGCGATCGTCGCGCTTTCCATGTCGAGCGCGATCGCCCGGCTCTGGCTGAGCCGCTGCACGGGTCCCTCGGTTTCGCGCAGCTCCCAGTTGCGGTTGTCGAGGCTCGCGACCGTGCCTGTGCGCATCAGGCGTTTGAGCTCGAACCCTTCGAGCTGCGTGACATCGGCCACGGCCCCTTCCAGCGCCTGCTGGATTTCCGCCAGCGCCGGCACCGGAACCCAGACCGGCAGGTCATCATCAAGCACCTTGTCCTCGCGCAGGTAGGCATGGGCCAGGATAAAGTCGCCCAGAAGCTGGCTGTTCCTGAGCCCCGCGCAATGACCCACCATGATCCAGGCATGCGGCCGCAACACGGCGATATGGTCTGTCGCCGTCTTGGCGTTGGACGGGCCGACGCCGATATTGACCAGCGTGATCCCCGAGCCATCCGCGCGCTTGAGATGATAGCTCGGCATCTGCGGCAGTTTCGCGGGCCGCGGCATGGGCGCGTCGGCCTCGGTGATCTCGACATTGCCCGTGCCGACGAAACTCGTATAGCCGTTCTCGGGATCGGCCAGCATCGCGCGGGCATATGTTTCGAACTCGTTCACGTAGAACTGGTAGTTGGTGAAGAGAACATGGTTCTGGAAATGCTCCGGCGCTGTCGCGGTGTAATGTGCCAGCCGCGCCAGAGAGTAATCCACGCGCTGCGCCGTGAACGGGGCGAGCGGCCCCGGAGCGTCCTCGCCGGCCTGGTAGGTGCCGTTGACGATATCGTCATTCGTCGTGCTCAGGTCGGGCACATCGAACACGTCGCGCAGGGTGAAAACCGCCGCGCCTTGCTGCGGCACCGAAATGGCCTCATCGCTCGAAACCGCGAAATGCACCGGCATCGGCGTGTCGGAATACCCGATCTCGATGGGCACCTCGTGATGCTCCATCAACAGCCCGAGCTGCTGGAGGAGATAATTGCGGAACAGGTCGGGCCGCGTGATCGTCGTCTCGTGCCGCCCGGGGTGCGAGACATGGCCGAAGCTCAAACGGCTGTCGACCTGCGCATAGCTCGATGTCTCGATCCGCACCATCGGGTAATAAGCCCTGATGCGGCGCTCTTGCGGCGGTGATTTCATCGCATCGCTGAACGATTTTCGCAGGAAATCGCAGGAGGCCTCGTAGAGCGCTTCGAGCTTCGTGACCGCCTCGGCAGGATCGTCGAACTTCTCGAAACCGGCGTCATCGGGTGTCACAATTCGTGAAGGCATGGCGCGGTTCCTTTCCCGTGAAGAATAGCGGAAGGTGACATGAAGTGCAGATGGGATCAAGCATGGCGAGAATGCAAGCGATGGATTACGAAACTGTCAGCCCCGACGCCTTCGGCGCGAGCCTTCGCGGCTTCGGCTTCAACCTTCTCGTGACCGATGTGCCCCGCACGGCGCGCTTTCTCGAAGAGCTCTTCGGCATGACGGCGCACCGCGTCTCATCCGATTTCGCGATCATGACCCATGGCTCCAGCATCATGCAGCTCCATTCGGACGGTACCTATGGCAGCCACCCGCTCCTCGGCCTGCTGCCCGAGACCCCGCCGCGCGGCGCGGGGATCGAGATCAGGCTCTATGACTGCGACCCCGATCAGGCCGCCGCCAGGGCCGAGGCCGCGGGCGGCACCGTGCTCGCGGAGCCTCAGGACAAGCCCCACGGGCTCAGGGAAGCCTTCATCCTCTGCGCCGACGGCTATGCCTGGGTGCCCTCGCAGCCGAAATAGCCGTTTTTTCGAAAGAAAACGGGCCGGAAAAACTCGAGTTTTCCCGACCCCCGCGGTGATCCGCCGGACAGGTTCCTGCCCGGTGAACACGCTTGCGCTTCGGGCCATGCCGTCGCAGGCTGCCTGCAAAAGGAGAACCGCGATGACAGTCACCGACCTACGCCCGAACATGGATCACTGGCAAGAGCGCGTCGATCTGGCCGCCGCCTTCCGCTGGACAGCGCGGCTCGGCATGCATGAGGCCGTGGCCAATCATTTCTCACTCGCCATCAACGAGGAGGGCACGCGCTTCCTGATGAACCCCAATCAGAGACATTTCTCGCGCATCAAGGCCTCCGATCTCATCGAGGTCGATGCGAAGGATCCCGAAACCCTGAGCGGCCCAGACGCGCCCGATCCGACGGCCTGGGGCCTGCATGGCGGACTGCACCGGCACTGTCCCCATGCGCGCTGCGCCATGCATGTTCATTCGATCTTCGCCACGGTCCTGGCCTCGCTCGAAGACAGCCGCCTGCCGCCCATCGACCAGAATTGCGCGACCTTCCACGATCGCTACGTGATCGACCAGGATTATGGTGGCCTCGCCTTCGAGGAAGAGGGAGAACGCTGTGCGCAGCTTTTCTCCGACCCGAAGAAAAAGGTCATGATCATGGGCAATCATGGCGTGCTCATCATCGGCCAGACCGTCGCGGAGACGTTCAATCGCCTCTATTATTTCGAGCGCGCCGCCGAGACCTATATCCGCGCCCTGCAAACAGGCCGGCCGCTGCGCATACTGCCCGATGACATCGCCGAGAAGACCGCACGCGAACTGGAAGCCTACCCCGAGCAGGACGCGCGGCACCTCGGTGAACTGAAAGCCATCCTTGACGAAGAGGGCTCGACATACGCAAGCTGACACGCTTCATCGCACGGGCTTCGGTAGATACGCTGCCAGCCGGCACAACTTTGCCGATACTTGCATGCGCAGCATTCTCATCGTTGCACTCACCCGAACTTTTCGCCTATGATAGACGGTATTCGTTGTTGCGAACCCAGTGTAAGAGCCATCTTTGCAGCGGCTCATGTTGTCAGTCAAAAGCCGGAGCTTGTTGCGAATGGTTTCACTCGATTTTGCGACACGGCTCTCACGCCAGCAAAAGCGGCTTATTTTCCTGGCCATCGACATGGTCACCGTTCCCTTCGCCATCATTGCGGCTCTGCTGGTTTCGGGCGCAGATTACTCCCCATCAGGCACAACGAGCCTGAGCTTCGCGCTGATGGCCGCGGCAGGGCTGCTCAGCCACCAGATCGGCCTCAACCGGATCAAGCTCAACTCCTACGAGATTCAGGGAATAGTCCGCACCGCGAAGTTCGCCGGGGCGCTTGGGGCGCTTGCCTTCGCGAGCAACCTTCTGCTGGCCAGCGTCGAGGGGTGGCAGTTCTATGCCGCCTTCACAATGGTCCTCATGCTGGCGACGGTCGCGATCCGCATGATGTTGCGAGAGATCCTGATTCGCCTCTACCGGCGCGGGAATGACCGGACGCGCATCCTTGTCTACGGGGCGAGCCAGACAGGTGAACAGCTCGCCATGGCGCTGCAATCGGATGAAACGCTGCAACTCGTCGCCTTCATCGACGAGAACCCCACGCTGCAAAACCTGATGATCGCCGGTCTGCCGGTCTACGCCCCGATGAAACTCGCCGACCTTGTCGAGAAGGAGCGGATCGACAGGATCGTCCTGACGCTGCCCTCCGCCTCCCAGATCGAACAGGCCCGCCTCGCCTACAAGCTCAGGGGGCTTGGTTGCGAGGTGCACTCCCTGCCGAGTTTTGCAACTCTGATTGGCCAGGGCGTTCTCGGCTCCAAGGCAGCCCCCGTCGCCATCAACGATCTGCTCGGGCGCGGCCACCTGTCCGAGGAATTGCCGACCGTTGCCGACAGCTATAGCGGCAAGCGCATTCTCATCACGGGAGCAGGCGGCTCGATCGGCTCCGAGCTCTGCCGCCAGATTTCGGGATGTTCGCCGAAGTCCATCGTGCTCTTCGACCATTCCGAATTGGCGCTCTACAACATTCACAAGGAGCTCGCGGAGCTTGCCGAGGATATCGAAATCATCCCGGTGCTCGGCTCGGTCACCGACAAGGCCGTTGTCGAGAAAGTGCTGGTCAAGCACAAGATCGAGACGGTCCTTCATGCCGCGGCCTACAAGCACCTGCCCCTTGTGGAAGAAAACGCGATCGCCGGGCTCTTCAACAACGTGGTCGGAACCAAGACCGTCGCCGACGCCGCCCGGCAGGCGGGGGTCGAACGCTTCATACTGATTTCGACAGACAAGGCCGTGCGCCCCCGGAACGTGATGGGCGCATCCAAGCGGCTGGCAGAGCTCGTGGTGCAGGACCTGGCATCGCGCCCCTCCGCAACACGGTTTTCCATGGTCCGCTTCGGGAATGTTCTCGGCTCCTCCGGCTCCGTGATCCCGCTGTTCGAGGAGCAGATCGCCCGCGGCGGCCCTGTCACGCTCACGCACAATGAAGTCACCCGCTATTTCATGACCATCTCCGAAGCGGCGCGGCTCGTTCTTCTGGCCGGGAGCTATTCACGCGGCGGGGATGTCTTCGTGCTCGACATGGGCGAGCCGGTCCCGATCGCCAAGATGGCGCGACAGATGATCGAAGCCTCGGGCTATAGCGTGCGGGACCAGAGAAACCCTGACGGCGATATCGCCATCGAGGTCACGGGCTTGCGCCACGGCGAGAAGCTTCATGAAGAGCTGCTTATTTCCTCGGACATGCTCACGACGCCACATCCGAAGATCCTGCGGGTGCAGGAAAGCTCCCTCAGCGAGATAGAAGTGGCCAATGCAGTGCGCGACATTCGTCTCGCGATCGAAAGCTATGACGACGTGCTTGCCCGATCCGTTGTCCATCAATGGATCGAGAAGGATGCCGCGCGCGCCGCGACGGGAGAAGCCCGGCCATGAGCTGACGGCTCAATCTTCGGCGAAATAGTCGCGCCGCCCGATGGAAACATAGGCCGTGAAGCCCGCGCGCTTGGCGTCTTTTTCAGAATAGATATTCCGCAAATCGGCCAGCCGCGGCACATTCATCTTCTTGGCCATGCGCTTGAGGTCCAGCGCCCGAAACTCGTTCCACTGGGTCAGGATCACCATGAGGTCGGAGTTCTGCGCCGCCTTGTAGGCATCTTCGGCCCATTGAACGCCGGGCAGCAGCTCTTCACCCTCCCGGCGCCCCTGTGGATCGACAACGCGCACCTTGGCACCGCCCCCGATCATTGCCGGAACGATCTTGAGCGCAGGCGCTGCACGCATGTCGTCCGTGTCGGGCTTGAAGGTGACACCGAGCACCGTGATGATCTTGCCGTTGAAACTGCCGCCCAGCATGTCGAGCAGCTTGTCCACCATCCGCTCCTTGATCTCCTCGTTGACCTTGATGACCGTCTCGGTGATCTGCATCGGCAGGCCATGTTCCTGCCCGATGCGCGCCAGCGCCTTGGTGTCCTTGGGAAAGCACGAGCCGCCATAGCCCGGCCCCGCATGGAGGAACTTGTTGCCGATCCGCCCGTCCAGACCGATCCCCTTGGCAACCTGCTTCACATCCGCGCCGGTCCGCTCGCAGAGCGCGGCGATCTCGTTGATGAAGGTGACTTTCGTCGCGAGGAAGGAATTGGCCGCATATTTGATCATCTCCGCGCTTTCCAGATCGGTCGTGACGATCGGGAAGTCGCGCAGGTAGAGCGGGCGGTAGATCTCGCGCATCACGTCCGCCGCGCGTTCGCTCTGCACACCCACGATCACGCGATCAGGCTTCATGAAATCGTCGATCGCCGCGCCTTCCCGCAGGAACTCGGGGTTGGACGCCACGTCGAAATCAAGATTTGGATTGGTCTTGCGCACCGCTTGCTTGACCTGGCGGTTGGTGCCCACGGGCACGGTCGATTTCGTCACGATCACCGTGTAGCCGTTGATCGCCGCGGCGACTTCCTGCGCGGCGGCCATCACGTAGGTGAGGTCGGCATGGCCGTCGCCCCGGCGCGAGGGCGTCCCGACAGCGATGAACACGGCCTCCACATCAGCGACGGCCCCCGCCAGATCGGTCGTGAAGGAAAGCCGCCCGGCCTCCACGTTCTTTTCCAGCAGCTGGTTGAGCCCGGGCTCGTAGATCGGCACCTCGCCCCGCTCCAGCATCTCGATTTTCGCAGGGTCCTTGTCGACGCAGACCACATCATGCCCGAAGTCGGAGAAACAAACACCCGAAACGAGGCCGACATACCCCGTGCCAATCATCGCTATCTTCATCTACTCAACTGCCCCTTGTTTTAGACGAACTTTTCATCGAAGCAGCCCTGACTGTCAACGAAGCAGAAACAATACCGGAAAGCTTGGCGCAAAAAGGTAACGTTTCCCTGAAGCCCTCCAAGGTCCGGGCAACGGCTGTCACAAAGACGCTTCCGGCCTGAAATCCTGCGGGATGGTATCGCGTCCTTCAAGGATCAGGTCGGCCATCACCTCGCCAACCCTGATCGCCATGCCGAAGCCGATCTTGAAACCGCCATTGGCGATGAATTGCCCCGCGTGAATCGGATGCGCCCCGAGCATCGGCGCGCGGCTCTTCGTCCTCGGCCGCACACCTGCCCAGCGCTCGATCACCTCCGCACCCTCAAGCGCCGGGACGGCCGCCCGCGCCCGGACGATCACCCCATCGAGCTGTGCGTCGGTCTCTGTCGGGCTGGAATAGTCTCGCTCGCTCGTCGAACCCACGGCAACAGTGCCGTCCCAATGCGGCACGATATGGATCCCATCGACGAATATCTGGGGCGCGTCGCGCATGTCGAAGCGCAGCAGCGCGCCCTGCCCCTTCACGCCGTTTCCGACCGTTCTGCCGAAATGCGCCGATATCTCTTCAAGGCCCGTCACGCCGGTCGCGTGGATCACCTGCCCCCTCTCTACGCTTTCCCGCAGGATCTTCCCGCCCCTGCGGGTGATGGCGGCGGCCAACGCCTTGCAGGCCTGCCGCGGTGCCATGCGCGCTGTCAGCGTGTCGAAAACGAAGAGCCCCGTCTCGCTCTCGGGCAGCGGCGCACCCAGCTCTTCCGCGCTCACCACGCGCCACTCCGCCTTGCCCTGCCAGAGTTCCCTCGCGCTCCCTTCACGGCCCCGGGCCAGCTCCACGGCACGGTCATCGCCAAGCGGCTGAACCCGCCCCGTGCGCGCATAACCTGTCTCTATCCCGGCCCAATCGCCCACATTTTTCCAAAAGGCGTCCCCCGCGACAAGGCTCTCGAACTGGAAGGCCTTCTTCTCGTTCCAGTTCTCCGGCACATGCGGCGCAAGCGCCCCGACGATCCCGCCACTGGCCCCGGCGCCGATACCGCCCGGGTCGATCACCTGCACACTCGCTCCCCGCTCCAGGCAGGCCCAGGCAATGCTCAGGCCGAAAATCCCCGCGCCTCTCACCGTCACATCTGCCATTGCCATTCTCCCGTCGCGGCTGCATCCTCGCGCTGCTTTACGCTTTATCGGATCACGCCCCCATGAACCAGTCTGCCGATCTTACATGGCGCGACGGCCAGGTGCCTGTCTCCAGCCGCTTCGATGATCCCTATTTCAGCCTCGAGAACGGTCTCGCGGAGACAAATCATGTCTTTCTCGCGGGCAATGGTCTGCCGGGCCGCTTTACGGACGGGTTTCATATCGCCGAGCTGGGCTTCGGCACCGGGCTCAACCTGCTCGCGGCACTGAAGCTCTGGCGCGAAACGGGCCAGGGCGGCAGGCTGCACTACACCAGCTTCGAGGCGTATCCGATGGGGCCCGCGGACATGCAGAAGGCGCAGGCCGCCTTCCCCGAGATCGCTGATCTCAGCGCCGAGATCGCGCCCTTTTTCGCCCGTGGTGAATCCACCTTCGAACTGGACGATCTCCGCTTCAAGCTCGTCATCGGAGACGCCCGCGAAACAGTCTCTGACATGGCGCAAAAGGCCGATGCCTGGTTCCTCGACGGCTTCGCCCCTGCGCGGAATCCGGAGCTTTGGGAGCCCCGGCTTCTTGCGGATGTCTTTGCGCAGACAGCCCCGGGCGGCACGGCCGCCACCTATACCGCCGCAGGCGCCGTGCGCCGGGCGCTTGCAGAGGCCGGCTTCGCCGTCGAGCGTCAAAGCGGCTTCGGGCGCAAGCGTCACATGAGCGTGGCGAGAAAGGCCTGAGATGGACCAGACCAACACCCGCCTTGGCATATTGCTCATGATCGCGACAACATTCGTCTTCGCCGCGCAGGACGGCATCTCGCGCCACCTCGCGGGCGAATACAACGTGCTGATGGTGGTGATGATCCGATACTGGTTCTTCGCCGCCTTCGTCACGGCCATCGCCGCGCGCAAGTCAGGCGGCATCCGCGCCGCCGCGCGGACGCGCCAGCCGATCCTGCAGATCTTCCGCGGGCTCCTGCTGGCCACGGAAATCTGCGTGATGATCTATGCCTTCACGCTCCTCGGCCTCATCGAAAGCCACGCGGTCTTTACAAGCTACCCGCTTCTCATCGCCGCGCTTTCCGGCCCCATTCTGGGCGAAGCCGTGGGCTGGCGCCGCTGGCTGGCGATCTTCGTGGGGTTCGTCGGCGTGCTGATCATCCTCAAGCCCGGCTTCGGTGTTTTCGCACCCGCCGCCATCGTGCCGCTCATCGCGGCCTTGCTCTTCGCGCTTTACGGCCTGCTCACCCGCTTCGCCGCCCGCAAGGACAGCACGGCAACCTCGTTTTTCTGGACCGGCGTCACAGGGGCCTTGATGATGACGATCGTCGGCATCGCCTACTGGGAGCCGATGACCGGGCCTGACTGGCTCTGGATGGGCGTTCTGTGCATCACGGGAGCGCTGGGCCACTGGCTTCTCATCAAGACCTACGAAGTCGCCGAAGCCAGCTCTGTCCAGCCTTTCGCCTATTTCCAGCTTGTCTTCGGCGCCATCATCGGCGTCTTCGTCTTTGCCGAGACCATCGAGGCCAACGTGGCCTTCGGTGCCGCGCTCATCATCAGCGCAGGGCTCTTCACCATCTGGCGAGATCGCCGCCGCGCCGCGCGCTCGGTGTAGGAGATCCGGAAAGAGCCACGCAGGCTCACTCGATCAGCGCGCCGCTGAGCTCTTGCGAGAACGGCACGGGGTGCGGATCCCGGCCGAGGCGGGCGCGGTAAACCGGCAGGGATTCGGCAACGCGCATCACGTAATTTCGCGTCTCGTTGAAGGGGATGTGCTCGATCCAGTCGATCATGTCCATGTCGCCGGCCCTCGGATCACCCCGCTCGGCCATCCAGCGATCAGGCCGCGACGGCCCCGCGTTATAGCCTGCGCCGATCATGACGATATTGCCATCGAAACGGCGCGCCAGCTTCTCCAGATAGGCCGACCCGAGCGCGGCATTGTAGCGCCAGTCATTCATGACATCGGCCTGCACATGCTCCCGGCCGATCTCGCGCGCCGTCTCCGCCGCCGTGCCGGGCATGAGCTGCATCAGCCCTTCCGCCCCCGCCCCGCTGCGCACCCGCGGATCGAACTCTGATTCGCGCCGCGCGATCGCCAGGGCCAGCTCCATCGGCACCGGCAAGTCCATTTCGATCATTGGATGAAGCGCATAATAATGCGCAGGCAGCACGATCCCCTGCCCCGTCGCCGCCTTGCCAAGCATGACCTGCAAATGCGGCGCGCCAATGTCTTCGGCCATATTGCCGAGCTGCCCGATCCTGCGCGGATCAGCGCCGCGCGCCAGCGCCAAAAGGAACTGCTCTGCAAGGGTCAGGCGGTTGTTCTTCACCGCCAGGATCACGATCTTTGCCATCTCGTCCTGCACGAAATCCGCCTGCTGCCACGCGGGGAAATACTCCTGTCCTCCGAGGCTCGGATCAGGCTCTATTCCGGCCTTTTCCGCCGCCAGAAGCCCATAAAAGCTCGTCTGGTGCTCGGCCCCTTTCGTGTAGGCCGCCTGCGCCTCCTGCGCGCGGCCCAGCGCGGCAAGGGCCTCGCCCTTCCAGAACCCCGCACGCCCAAGGGAAATCGGTGTCTGCACGGCCTGCTCGAAGCTCTTGAAGTGGTTCAGCGCGCGCTCCGGTTCATCCAGCTTGCGCAGGCTCAAGTAGCCCGCAAGCCATTCGAGATCGGCAAAGGCGCTGCCGTCATTCAGCCCGTGCTCGAGCGTCAGCGCATAAGCCGTCACGGGATCGCCCTCGCGCATGAGCTGGCGCGCCAGACTGCGCCGCCAGCCCGCCCAGCGGCGCGGCTCGCCAAGCGCCCCTTTCGCGCTGCGCTCGGTCATCAGCTCGATCGCACGCTCCTTGCTACCCCGGTGATAATTCCAGAGGAACACCTCGTAGGCGAGGCCGGGGTGGTCTTGCAGCGGCTCGGGCACCAGCCCGATCAGCGCTTCGGGGTCACTCTCCCCGGCGCGCAGCCCCTGCCGCGCCTTGGCCAGGAGCCGCTGGCCCTCGCTGACAAGCGGCAACATCAGCTGCACGTCTCCCGACAGCCCGCGCCAGAGCGCCATGTCGAGACGCGCGTCGTGATGCGGGGCGAGTAGATCGCCATGGCGCTCCAGAAACGCCGCATGTTGCGCCGATGTCAGATCGAAACTGCGCCAGGCGAGAACCAGCGAGGCCTCCGCGTCTCCGCGTTGGCCCGCGCGCAGGAGTGCCTCCGCATGGGCCAGAACGCCATCGCCCGTCTGCGGCGCATACCGGCGAAAGAAGGCGAGCCTCTGGGCGTCGGGCAACTCGTCAGTCCGGTCCTCGACCCGCGCGAACATCCGCGCAAGTCCCGGCCAGTCCGGCCGCGCCTGTGCGAAGGCGAGAACCTCACGGGCATCGCCGAGCCCGGCGCGTAGCCGCACCCATTCGATGACAGCCCGCGCCTCCGGCCCGGCCTTGGCCGCGATGAGATCGGCCTCCTCCCAGTTCCCGCGCGTCGTCGCCTCAAGCGCCCGGCTGAAGGGGCGCGGTGCGGCGAACGGTTCGGAAAAGGCGGGGGAAAGCTGCAAAACAAGGCACAAAACAGCGCTCAGGCGCATAAACATCTCTTGCATTTCTCCCTACGAGACAGGATAGATCGCCCCGAGTCTACAGCGCCCGGGCCACAAAGCTCAAATCACGAAAGACGGCGCGCGAGCTCACGGCAAAACTTCGCTGCGCCTGCGCGCGCGGCACCACAATCGAAGGAGCGTATCATGTTCAAGGGTTCCATGCCTGCACTGGTCACGCCGTTCAAGAACGGCGCGCTGGATGTCGATACGCTCAAACAACTGGTCGAATGGCACATCGGCGAGGGCAGCCACGGTCTCGTTCCGGTCGGCACGACCGGCGAAAGCCCGACACTGACGCATTCCGAACATGACCAGGTCGTCGAGATCGTGGTGAAAGCCGCCGCAGGCCGCGTCCCGGTGATCGCGGGCGCGGGCTCGAACAACACGCTCGAGTCGATCCGTCTTGCCCAGGCCGCCGAGAAGTCGGGCGCAAATGGCATTCTCGTCGTGACGCCTTACTACAACAAGCCGACACAGGCCGGGATGATCGCGCATTTCCGCGCGGTGCATGACTGCTGCGAGCTGCCCATCATCATCTACAACATTCCCGGCCGCTCGGTTGTCGACATGTTGCCCGAGACGATGGGCGAGCTGGCAAAGCTGCCGCGCATCGTCGGTGTCAAGGACGCCACCGGCGATCTGGCGCGCGTCCCGCAGCAGCGCATCACCTGCGGGACGGATTTCATCCAGCTCTCCGGCGAGGATGGCACGGCGCTGGGCTTCAATGCCCATGGCGGCACGGGCTGCATCTCCGTGACGGCCAATGTCGCGCCCAAGCTCTGCGCGGAGTTCCAGGAGGCCACGCTCACGGGCGACTATGCCAAGGCGCTCGAGCTGCAAGACCGGCTGATGCCGCTGCATATCGCCATTTTCAGGGAGCCGGGCCTCGCGGGCGCGAAATATGCCATGTCGCGGCTGGGGCTTTGCAGCGACGAAGTGCGCCTGCCGCTCCTGTCGGTGAGCGAGGACACCGCCGCGATCATCGACGATGCGATGCGCCACGCGGGCCTGATGAACTGACACGGCGGCGGTGCCCGGAATTTTTCAAAAATTCCGGCCCGTTTTCTTCGAAAGAAAACGGCTTCAGAACGTCTGGAGCGTCACACCGGCAGCTTCGAGCCTCATACGGATCGCCTTCGCCATTTCCACGGCCTCGGGCGTATCGCCATGCAGGCAGATCGTGTCGATCTTCGCGGGGATGCGCTTGCCGCTCTGAGAAATGATCGCGCCTTCGCGCAGCATGCCGAGGATACGCTCTGCCGCCATGCCTGCATCATGCAGCACGGCACCCTTCCTTGAACGGTCGACAAGCGTCGCATCATCCTCGTAGGCGCGGTCGGCGAATATCTCGCCGACCCAGTTCGCGCCGAGGTCCTCGACCGCTTTCTGCTGCGCGGTCTCGCAAAGCACCATCAGGATGATCTCCGGGTCGACCCGCAGCGCCGTCTCGTAGCAAAGCCGCGCGAGCGCAATGTCCTCGGAGGCCATGTTCGACAGCGCGCCATGCAGCTTGAAATGCCTGACCTGCGCGCCCACCTGCGCCCCGATCCCCTTTGCCGCGCCAAGCTGGTAGGCGATGAGGCTCTGCAGCTCCTCCGCGCCGAGGCTCATCCGCCGCCGCCCGAACCCCAGAAGATCGGCAAAGCCCGGATGCGCGCCGATTCCAACGCCTTTTTCATGTGCCATGCGCATGGTCGCAGTCATCACGTCAGGATCGCCCGCATGACTGCCGCAGGCGATATTGGCCGAGGTGATCGTGTCCAGGAGCGCCGCGTCATCGCCCATCCTCCAGGGCCCGAATCCCTCGCCCATGTCCGAATTGAGATCGACCGTGATAGCCATGACGTTGCCCTTTCTCTGCCTGCCGCCACGCTAGACCAACGCCACGTGGATGTCATGAGGCCGTGTTTCCGATTGGCGTCAAGAAGGCCTCCGGCAGACGCCTCATGTCGCAAATGAGAAGCCTTGATTCGTTTCCGCCTCCGTGGTCATCGCCGTCCCGGACAAGTATGCATCGACACCGAGGGAGGGCGGATGCTCGAAATCTGGGAAGGCATGAAGGCTGCGGGCTGGCTGATCGTCAGCCTCGACCCCGATCTCATCGAGATCGCGGGGCGCTCGCTCGTGGTCACGCTCTCGGCCGTTTTCATCTCCTGCCTCATCGCCCTGCCGCTCGGGGCATGGCTCGCCGTCTCGCGCTATCGCTTTCGCCGCGTCGTCATCGCCGTGCTCAACGCGTTGATGGGCCTGCCGCCCGTCGTGGTCGGCCTGTTGGTCTATCTTCTGCTGTCGCGCTCCGGGCCCTTCGGCGTCTTCGGCCTGCTCTTCACACCCTGGGCCATGATCATCGCGCAGATCATCATTCTCACGCCGCTGATCGCCTCGATTGCCCACCAGGCCATCCGCGATCTCTGGGCCGAGTATCACGACCTGCTCATCTCACTCAACACGACACGGCTGCAACGCATCCGGACCCTGCTCTGGGACGGGCGCCGCGCCCTTCTCACGGCAGCGCTGGCGGGCTTTGGCCGCGGGATCGGCGAGGTCGGAGCGATCATGATCGTCGGCGGCAACATCGACCATGTGACCCGCGTGATGACAACAGCCATCGCGCTGGAGACCAGCAAGGGCGACTTCGCCTTGGCCATCGGCCTCGGCTTCGTGCTGATCGGGCTGGCGCTCACGGTCAATCTCGCGATTCACTTTCTCTCCGGCACGGAGGTGCGCGACAGATGGTGAGCGCCCTGCCTCTCACGGCCTCTTCGGTCAGCGTTGTTCGCGATGGCATGCGCTTGCTCGGCCCCGTCGATCTCGAGATCGCGGCAGGCGGGCTGACCATCGTGCTCGGTCCCAACGGCGCGGGCAAGAGCACGCTTCTGCGTGTCTTGCACGGGCTGGAGCGGCCCAGCGAAGGGCGCGTCCGCTATGCCTGCGCGCGTGCCGAAGCCTTCAAGCGGCAGGCCTTCGTTTTCCAGGCGCCGATCATGCTCCGCCGCACGGCGCTGGCCAACCTCGCCTACCCCCTGCGCGTGCATGGGCAGGGCCGCGCCGAGGCCGAGAAACAGGCTCTAACTTGGCTCGAAACGATCGGTCTGGGCGAGCACGGCCAGATCCGCGCCAGCCGCCTGTCGGGAGGCGAGCGGCAGAAACTCGCCCTCGCCCGCGCCCTCATCCGCAAGCCCGAGCTGCTCTTTCTCGACGAGCCCTGCGCCAATCTCGATGGCCAGTCGATCCGCGATATCGAAGCGATCCTGCAAGACGTGCGCGCCAGCGGCACGCGGCTCGTGATGGCCACGCATGACCTCGGGCAGGCCCGGCGGCTGGCCGATGATGTCCTCTTTTTGCACGGCGGGCAGGTTCTCGAAGCGGGCGCGGCAGACGCGTTCTTCAACGCCCCGCAGACACCACAAGCCAAGGCATTCCTTCAAGGAGACCTCGTGATATGATCCGCAAGGCCCTGACGGCTGCCGCAACGGCCCTCATCACCGGCGGCGCCTCGGCGGATGATCTCAAGATGGCCGTGACCACGTCTTTCCACAATTCCGGCCTCTCGGACATCCTCCTGCCCGAAATCGAAAAGGATATCGGCCTCGAAGTGCGGCTCATCGTTGTCGGCACGGGCCAGGCCATCCGCCTGGGCGAAGCCGGTGATGTCGATGCGATCCTCGTGCATTCGCGCAAGGCAGAGGACGCCTTCGTCGAAGGCGGCTACGGCACACACCGACGCGAGATCATGTATAATGACTTCGTCATCATCGGCCCCGAAAGCGACCCCGCTAAAGTCTCTAACAAGGCCGAAACGGCTGCGAAGGCATTGCAAGGGATCGCCGAGGCCCGAGCGCCCTTCGTCAGCCGGGGAGATGACAGCGGCACCCACAAGAAAGAACTCACGCTGTGGAAGAGCGCGGGTATCGCCGAAGAAGGCCGCGACCCGAGCTGGTATTATGAGGCTGGCGCCGGCATGGGCGCAACGCTCAACACCGCCGCAGGGCTCAACGCCTACGTGCTGGCCGATCGGGCGAGCTGGCTCAATTTCGGCAACAAACAGTCTCTGACACTGCTCTTTTCGGGTGATCCGGTCCTGTTCAACCAGTATGCCTACATCCCGGTGAACCCGGAGATGCACGGTCATGTGAAACATGATCCGGCCATGAAGCTCGAAGGCTGGCTGACAAGCTCCCGTGCGGCGGAGCTGATCAACAGCTACACGCCCGGCGGCGAGAGGCTCTTCACCTTCAACGGGGAACAGATGCAGGACCCTTCGGAATAGGCCGCGACAGCGGTTGCACTACAGGTTGAAAACACGGTTGGGGTGCAGCTCGCCGGACTTGTAGACCCCGACCGCGACAGCGCGGCCAT
>JAWLEL010000292.1:0-3864 GCA_041686165.1 Lentibacter sp. | reverse complement strand
ATCTCATCGAGGCGGACACGGTGGCTCAGCATTTTCTCGACCGGCAGCTTGCCCTGTTCGTAGAGGGCGAACATGCGCGGCAGGTCGCGCTGCGGCACGCAAGAGCCGATGTAGCTGCCTTTGAGGGTGCGTTCCTCCGCCACCAGTTTCAGCGCGGGCAGCGCCATGCGCTGATCGGGGTGGGGCAGGCCCGCCGTCACCGTCAGGCCGCCGCGCCGGGTGATCTCATACGCCGTCTCCAGCGCCTTGACCGAGCCCGCGAGTTCGACCGCGCAATCGACGCCGCCATTGGTCAGATCGCGCACAGCCTGAATTGTGTTCTCGTCCGCCTTGATGCAGTCGGTTGCGCCCATCGTGCGTGCGGCCTCCAGTTTCGTTTCGAAGGGGTCGATGGCGATGACGCGCCCTGCGCCTGCCGCCGCTGCCCCCAGCACCGCCGAAAGGCCGACGCCGCCAAGGCCGATCACCGCCACCGTCTGGCCCGGCAGGATGCGCGCCGTGTTGAAAATCGCACCCGCCCCGGTCAGCATTGCGCAGGAAAACAAGGCGGATACGTGCGGGGGCAGGTCATGCTCGACCTTGACGAGCGAGCGGCGGTCCATCACCGCATGGGTGGCGAATGCAGATACGCCGACATGGTGGTTGATCGTCTCGCCGTCCATGGACAGGCGCCGTGCGCCGGTCATCAGTTCGCCCACGCCGTGATGCTTGGCCGCGCGCTCGCACAGGGCCGGGCGCCCCTCGGCGCAGGGCGTGCAGATGCGACAGCCGGGGGCAAAGATGCACACGACATGATCGCCCGGCGCCAGATCATCGACGCCCGCGCCGACCTCTTCGACATATCCCGAGGCTTCGTGACCCAGTGCCATGGGCAAGGGGCGCGTGCGTGTGCCGTTGATGACCGACAAGTCGGAGTGGCACACGCCCGCCGCGCCCATGCGGATCAGCACCTCGCCGCGTCCCGGAGGGGCCAGGTCGACCTCCCGCACCTCCAGCGGGGCCTGCCCGGCGAAATTTTTGGTGATTCCATCGCGCATCAGCACGGCTGCGGTGATTTTCATGTGACCTCTCCCAATGTCGCGCCCGGCGTTCTCGAGGTGCCGGGCGATATGTCTGTGGCCTTAGTCTTGTCTCGCCGCGGGCAATTACAAAAGGGCTGGCACCTTCAAGGGGTAGAGGTTTATGCTATGGCAGCGCAAGGCAAAAACTATTAGTCGTTGCGTGCCTATCGTGCTTAGTGCGAAGGGTATTCATACCTTTGGGAGGAGGAATGATGATGTCTATTTCACGAAAAGTAGCAGTCGTGGCCTTGGTCACATGCTTTGGTGCAGGCGCTTTTGCTCAAGATGCGGACAAGCCCGAGTGGACGAAGTCGCAGTGGGGTCCGGATGACGAGATCGGCTCCGCCAACACGATGACGCCGGAGCGGGTCAGGGCGGCAGCCGAACTGGTCACGACAGGCAAGGTCTATAGCCTTGGCATGATCGTGGGTAGCGACACGCCCGCCTTCCCGCCGCGCAGCTTGTCCGTGACCGTGCTGCAACCCAATCAGGTCTCGACCAGCGGTCTGGGTGAGAATGACTTCACTTATAATGACGACATCTTCATGGGATGGCTGGGTATCGGCCCGCAGATCGACGGTCTGGGCCATGCCGGTGTCGATCACATGTACTACAACGGCCATACCGACGATGAGTTTGCGGATGCTGCCGGGTTGACCAAGTTGGGTCTGGAGAAGCTGCCGGGCCTTGTCGGGCGCGGCGTCCTGCTGGACATGGCCAAGCATTTCGACGTCGATATGGTCGAAGAGGGCACGCCTTACACCGAGGAAGACATCAAGGCCGCAGCCGAGGCGCAGGGCGTCACAATCGGCGAGGGCGATGTCGTCTTGTTCAATTCCAACTGGATGAACCTGCTGGATGGCGATGTGCCCGATCCCGCGCGTTTTGGCGCGGCCGAGCCGGGCGTGGGCGTCAGCGGTGCGGAGTATCTCGCCTCGCTGGGCGTGATGGCCGTTGGCGCGGACACCTGGGGCATGGAAGTCGTGCCTGCTGAGCAAGAGGGTCAAGCCTTCCGCGCGCACCAGATCCTGCAACCCGAGCACGGTATCTACATTCTGGAGAACATGGATACGCGTGAATTGGCGCAGGACGGCGTCCATGAATTCCTGTTCGTTCTGGGGCAGGCCCGCATCAAGGGCGCGGTCCAGATGATCATCAATCCGATCGCGATCCGCTGATCGCCTATTGGCCTGCTGTGGTATCCTGCAGCGGCCGACACTTCTAAAAAGGGGAGAAGAACCAATGAAAAAACTGCTTATGGCCACCGCGGCCTGCGCCGCCATGCCGCTGGCGGCATTCGCGCAGGACAAACCAGACGCGCTGCAGGTCGGAGTTACGGGCTTTTTTACGGGCCCGGCCTCCGTGTTTGGCGTTCCCGCCAAGGACGCGGCGGAAATCCTGGCCGAAGACATCAACGCAGCGGGCGGCATTCAGGGGGTTCCGCTCCAGCTGACCTTCATCGACGAGGGCGCGGGCACCGAGGTACTGACGACCGAATATCGCCGCCTTGTCGAAAATGGTGCCCATGCAATGCTGTCTGCCATCTCGTCGGGTAACTGCAAGACGATCGCCCCGCTGGCAGAAGACCTCGAGGTCATCAACATCATGTGGGACTGCGGCACGCAGACCATCTTTGAAGAGGGCGAATACAACTACGTTTTCCGCAGCCAGGCCCATGCCGGCACCGAGATGCTGGCAACGGTCGCCTACCTGCTCAAGACCAAGCCCGACTTTCAGACCATCGCCGTCGTCAACCAGGACTACGCCTGGGGCCGGGACAGCTGGGACATCTTTAGCGCCGCGCTCAAGGCGCTGCGCCCCGATGTCGAGGTTGTCGGCGAGTTCTTCCCTAAGTTCGGCTCACCCGACTTCTCGACTGAGATTTCGCGCCTTCAAGCCATGCAACCCGACATCATCCTGTCGACCTCTTGGGGCGGCGATCTGGACACCTTCGTGCAGCAGGCGTCGCAGCGCGGCCTGACCAATACCTCGACCTTCGTTCTGCCGCTCGCCGAAAGCTCGCTCGAGCGTCTGGGCAGCAGCCTGCCGTCGGGTCACATCGTCGGCGCACGCGGCGATCACTACTGGGATCACCCCGAGCGCCGCGATGACGAGGACTTCAAATCGTTCATGGCCAAGTTCGAGGAAAAGACCGGCTCCAAGGCGATCTACCCCGTCTTTCACATGAGCCAGGGCATCGCCGCTCTGGAGGCTGCCTACGACAAGGCTGCTGAGGCGAATGACGGTAAGTGGCCTTCCGAGGACCAGGTGATTGCGGCCTTCGAAGGGCTGGAATTCCAGGGCCTGGGCCGTCCGGTGACGCTCCGCGAGGACCATCAGGGCATCGAGGCACAGCTTCTGGGCACGTCCGTTCAGGGTGGCGAGCTTCCTTTTGCCACGCTCGAGAACATCATGATCTTCGATGGCGCCGAGCTGACCACGCCTGTTGGTGAGCTGTCCGTTCCTTGGGTCGGCACGCTCGATCAGGCATGGCTCGACGGGCTGACTGTCGACACCTACGAGAACTGATCGACCAAGGCACATGCAGCGGGGCCTTCGCCAGTCGAAGGCCCCGTTTGCGCCACCGCCAGCTCGCAGATCGCGCCCGTCTTGCGGCGACCGACAGCAACGCCGGCATATCTCGGGCCCAAGCCTGACCCAGTGATTTTCACCGCTCCACGTCTTGCCGCCATGAAACAGTGTGGATCCTCATGAACCTTACCTTGTTCCTGCTCGCCTTGTTCGACGGTATCGCCTACGCGGCGCTCGTCTTTATCGTCGCCGTCGGCCTGACGCTGATCTT
>JAWLEL010000291.1:0-3869 GCA_041686165.1 Lentibacter sp. | reverse complement strand
TCGGGTAAGATGCGGACAGTTTCAGACCGTGTCGACCTACTGGAAACAGTGAGTTTCCTGCATGGGAGTATCTGCACCTTCAAAAAACGGCAAAAAAGTGGCAAGAGTGTAGCCGCGGTGAGGCGCGTCCGGCATCCGGCCTGCGCGTCGTAGAGGTTCCCCAGTTGCCGATCCCGTTTATCGAGTGTGACCGCGTTCGTGCAATGATGAGACGATGGAGCCCCGCATGACTGACGCAACCAAGACATTTTCATACGAAACCGATGGCCTGTCCTACTCGGTGACTGTCTACCAGGACCCTGAAACCGGCGCGATCCAGGCCGATATCACGACAACCGAAGGCGCGATGGATGTAAACGCCGTCTACTTCGGCGACGACGACACGTCCGGCAAAAGCGAGTCCCTCAAGGGCCCGCTCAACATGAACGGCGCGGGGCAGAAGGGCGACGTTCAATGGGACCAGGCCGAGAAGCTGAGCGATCCGGGCCTCGGGCCGGAGGGCACGGAGAAGGAAACCTACCTGGCCGAAGGCGAAACCCTGACGCTCGAGCTCGATATCGAAAGCCTCGACGAGATCGACTCTTTCGGGATCCGGGCCACGTCCACCACGACCGACGAAGGCTCCATCAAGGCGGTCTCGGAGAAGCCGGACCCCGAGGATCCCGAAGACCCTGAAGATCCCGAGGATCCGCAGGATGACCCCACCTTCGACAAGGTTGGTTTCGGCGTCGAGCTCAACGAGAACGGCGTGATCTCGAACGGCTACCTGATCACCGACAGCGACCTGCCCGAAGACCAGGACGCCACCTTCGAGACCTACGTCGATCACTATGTCGATGCGGTCGGTGACGATCCGACCTATGCCATCTCAGAGCTTGAATCCGTGGTCTTTTACTCGCTCACACCGGGAGAGGACGAAAATGGCGACCCGGTCGACATCCCCGAGGAACTGTTCCGTATCGACGCGCCGGAGGACGGCTTCCAGACGTCCGAGGAGCTGATCGCGGCCTATGACGCGGCGATCGCGGATGGCGCACTCGACGGCGCGGAGGCCGAGAGCGACGAGAGCCTCGAACTGATGGCGTCCATCAGCCTTCCGGAGGAGCCGGAGACCGACACGCCAGACGAGGACGAGGACGACGCCGAGGAGGCCGAGGCGATGGAGCTGCTCTGAAAGCGCCGGGTTTCGGGCGCGGCCTCACCGCGCCCGACGCGCTTACCAGTTGTCCTTGAACCACTTCACGACGCGCTTCAACGAACGTGCCGGATAGCGGTCCACCGGCAGTTCGAAATCCCACCATTCGTCCTGCGGATGCGCCGCGAAAAGCGACAGGCCCACCGCGCTGGCAAAGCCCGGGCCCGTCGCCGCCTGTGGCAGCCCTTGCACGCGCATCGGCCGCCCGAGGCGCACCTGCTGGCCGAGAATGCGGCTTGCAAGCCCGTCAAGCCCGGGGATCTGGCTCGCCCCGCCCGTCAGGACGATCTGCTGGCTCGGCAGATGCTCGAAGCCTGCCGCGTCGAGCTTGGCTCGCACCTCTTCGAGAATTTCCTCGACACGCGGGCGCATGATCCCGATCAGCTCGGTCCGGCTCACGGCGCGGCGGTCATGCTCCCAGTCGCCCGTGTCCCCGCCGATGTCGATCATCTCGCGGTCATCCATGCCCGTGGCCACAACGCCGCCATAGAAGGTCTTGATGCGCTCGGCCGTGCTCATCGGCACTTGCAGCCCCATCGAGATGTCACCGGTCACGTGATCGCCCCCGAGGCGCACGCTGTCGGCATAAATCATGTGCTTCTTGATGAAGATCGACACGCCGGTGGAGCCACCGCCCATGTCGATACAGGCCGCGCCCAGCTCCTGCTCGTCCTCGACGAGCGCCGCGTGCCCGGCCGCATAGGCCGAAGAGCAGATGCCCGCCAGCTCCAGGTCGCAGCGGCGCACGCAATGCACGAGGTTCTGCACGCAGGCGCTGTCCGCCGTGAGCATGTGCATGTCCGTTGCCAGCTTCTGGCCCATCTGCCCGCGCGGATCGCTCAGCCCGGAGCGATGATCGAGCGCGAAATTCACCGGTTGCGCATGGAGCACATCGCGCCCCTGCCCGATCTCGGGCACATCGCAGGCGCTGAGCACGCGGCTCACATCGTCCTCGCTGACGACGCTGCCCTCCACATCCACCTCGCCGACAAGCCCGTAGGAGCGCGGATCGCCCCCCGAGAAACAGGCGATGACGTGATCGACGCGGATATTGGCCATCTTCTGCGCCGCCTGCACGGCTGTGCGGATCGCGCGCTCGGTCTCGGCCATGGTCTCGACCTCGCCGAAGCGGACCCCGCGCGAACGCGTCGTCGCCGCGCCGATCACGCGAAAGCCCGCCTGCCCCGCCATGGCCGTGACCCCGTCGCCAAGCACATCACTTCCATCGAAGCGCAACACCAGGCAGGCAATCTTGGAACTGCCCACATCAAGTATCGCGATCACGCCGCGCTGCATCGCCGCCTTGCGCATGCTGCGCATCGCTCTCTGGGTCTCGTATACTTCTATCATTCCTGCTCCGTCCCCACCTCAATCGCGCGGGCTTTGCGCCGCTGCTTTACTGCCTCTTCACTTAGTCTCAGTGTCGGACGGCCCGCCAGGCGCAAGTCCACCACACCGATATCGCGCGCCAGCAGATCGCGCGCCGCATCGAGCGCAAGCGCCCGTTCAAGCGCCTGCACCGGGCGCTCCTCGGGCAGCATGATCCTCTGACCGCGCGTCAGAACAACGTCCCAGCGCCGCTCACCGATCCGCACGAGGCCACGCAGCCGCGCCTTGAGCGGCTCCGCCGCCCCGATCAGCGTGAGCCCCTCGGGCAGGGCATCGACAGCGCCCTCCCCGGCGACAAGCGGCAGGTCGGGCCGCACCGTGCGACTCTCCAGCGCCTTGAACGCCACGCCCTCGCCGTCGACAAGCTCGACGCCCTCGTGGTGGCGCCAGACGGCAACCGGCTGCCGTTCGACCACATCGATCTGCAGGATTCCGCCGTTGGCGATCTGCACGCTCGCCGTCTTGACCGCCTCGAGCCCGATGACATCCTCGCGGATCCGTTCGAGATCGAGCCCGAAGGAACTGAGCGGAAAGTCGAGCGGCACGATCTCGCGCACATCCTCGGCGATCTCGTCTCCGGCCCCGTCAATGGCCATCAGCTTGACCATGAACTCGGGCCGGTTCTCGAACTTGGCGCGCAGATCGATCAGGGCCAGGCCGAAGGCCTCCCGCCGATCCTCGTCGGAAAAATAGGCAAATCCCAGCAAGAGCGTCGCCACGAAGGGCAGCCCCACGCGCAGCACCTTGCGAAAGACCGGCGTGAGCATCAGCCGCTCGAAACGGTAGGCCCAGCGGCTCGGCGCCGGATCGGGCTTCACGGCCCCGTGCCCCGCCCTCACCTTGCGCATGAGGCGTCCTCCACCATCCAGGCGCAGAACTGTCCAAAGCTCATGCCCTGCTGCTTGGCCTGCTCGGGGCTGAGCGATGTGGGCGTCATGCCCGGCTGCGTATTGGTCTCCAGCAAGAGAAGCCCCTCGGCACCGCGGCTCTCGTCCCAGCGATAATCCGTGCGGCTGACGCCCCTGCAGCCCAGCACCTCGTGGGCGCGCAGCGCGTAATCGAGACAAAGCTGCGTGATATCTTCGGGAAGCTCGGCCGGGCAGACATGCCGCGAGCCGCCTTCGGAGTATTTCGCATCGTAGTCATACCAGCCCTCGGTGAGGATCTCCGTCACGCCGAGCGCGCGGTCGCCCATCACCGTGGTGGTCAGCTCGCGCCCCGGCACATAGGCCTCGACCATGACGACATCCGGCATGTCATCAGAAAGCTGCGGCGGCCCGTTCGC
>JAWLEL010000290.1:0-3880 GCA_041686165.1 Lentibacter sp. | reverse complement strand
GCGGCGCGCTTCCATCATCGAGTGGGTGATGACCACGACAGCGTGATCTTGCTTGAGCGACATCACCAACTCCTCGACCTTCGCCGTGGCGATCGGGTCGATCGAGCCGGTCGGCTCGTCCATCAGCAAGATGTCCGGTTGCGTCGACAAGGCCCGGGCAACACATAGCCGCTGCTGCTGGCCGCCGCTCAGATCGGTTCCCTGCAGCTTGTGGAGCCCGTCCTTCACCTCGTCCCAGAGATGCGCCCGGCGCAGGCAGCTCTCCACATGCGCGTCGAGCTCCGCCTTGCTCCGCGTCAGCCCGTGAATCTGCGCGCCATAGGCGACGTTGCGGTAGATGCTCGCCGGAAACGGATTGGGCTTCTGCGCGACCCAGCCGAAATGCCGCCGATATTCCGGCGGATCGACCTGTGGGGCATAGGCATCGCGCTGACGGAAGAGGATATCTCCTTCGATCCGGACATCGCGCGTGTGGTCATGCATCCGGTTGAGGCATTTCAGCGCCGTCGACTTTCCGCAGCCTGACGGCCCGATGAAGGCCAGAAGCTCGTTGGAATGGAGATCGAAGCTCACATCCTTGAGCGCCTGCTTGTCTCCATACCAGAGCGAAAGGCCCCTGACCTCGAGCTCCGGCGCGGCATTGGTGATCTGAAAGTCTTCACTCGGAAATTGTTGTGTCATGGCGTCCTCCTGTCCGATGTCAGGAAGGATGCGCCCCGCTCAGGCGGGCAAACTTGATCTGAATCCCGAAAAACGAGATTTCATCAAAATTTCATCTGGCCGTTACGTTCCGGCGCCGTGCTCAATCGCCGAGCTTGGCATGCACCTCGTCAAGGTCGATCTCGCCGATCGGCATCTTGTTCGACGGGTCTTCGAAATCGTATTTGAACAGCTCGAAATCGCGGTGATAGATCTCGTAGACGAGATGCATCGACAGATCGTCGAAATAGTCTTCCACGGGATGCGCGCGCTTGGGGCCGTGCCCTTCGCTCTCGTTGAAGCGGGGGATCTTCTTGAGGTCGACCTTCTCGGGCGTGTCGATGGCCTTGAGCACGTCGCCCATGCCCTTGTTGAACTCCTCGGTCCAGAAGATCTTGTCGTAGGCTCCGCCATTGGCGATGAAGGTGCCGACATGGCCCGACATGGCGCTCCAGTGGATGTCGGGGTCCATCGGGCGGCGCCAGCGGATGGTGTCGCGGGCGAAAAGGAGGAAGCGGCGGAAGCTCTTGATCTGGTCGAATTCTTCCTTGCCGTCTTCGCCGCCCACTTCGATTCCGTATTTCTGGATCAGCAGCGGCACGAGGTTGCCGCGATAGCGGCGTCCGTTTCGCTGGATGCCGCAGATCTTGTCGAAGAAGGATGACAGGATGCGCGTATAGGGGTTGCGCACGCAGGTGAAGGCATAGGAATTATGCATCTTCACATTGGCGTTTATGAGGGGTTTGCTGTCTTCGCGGGCCCATTTGTGCAGCCCGTCGGTCGCGTCATGGATATCGCCGTCGAAGAACTCTCCATGATCGGAATAATACATGATCTGGCCGATGGTCGAGCAGGCGCATTTCGGCACCACGCGATAGACGACGCTCTCCGTTTCGGTCATCCAGGTTCCGGGAAAACCCATGTGCTCCGTGCCTCCTGATCACGGGCTGATGTGCCCGTGCGTTATTATTACGCCGTAAAAACCAAATAATTCATGTTTATTCAATCGTGCTTCATCACTATCAAGGAAACAATGACCCGATCCAGAGGCAAATGTTTCTAAATGGCGAAAATTGCGTTCATACTGCTTTGCCACAAGGACCCGGAGGCGATTATCAAGCAGGCAGAACGCCTTACGGCAGTGGGCGATTACATGTCGATCCACTTCGACGCCCGCGCCAACGCCGAGCATTACGCCATGATCCGCGAGGCGCTGGACGACAACCCCAACGTCACTTTCGCCAAGAAGCGGATCAAGTGCGGCTGGGGCGAATGGAGCCTTGTCGACGCCTCGCTCAAGGCGGTCGAAGCGGCTGTCGATGCCTTCCCACGCGCCACGCATTTCTACATGCTCTCCGGGGATTGCATGGCCATCAAGTCGGCCGAATATGCGCATGAGTTCCTCGACCGCTCCGACGTGGACTATATCGAGAGCTTCGATTTCTTCGAGAGCGACTGGATCAAGACGGGCATGAAGGAAGAGCGGCTCATCTACCGCCATTTCTTCAATGAACGAACACAGAAATGGCGCTTTTACACATCATTCAACCTGCAAAGGCGCCTCGGGCTCACCCGCAAGATTCCCGAGGATCTGCAAATTCAGATCGGCTCTCAATGGTGGTGTCTGCGGCGGCGCACTGTCGAGTGGATTCTCGATTTCACCAAGAAGCGCCGGGATGTCATGCGCTTCTTCAGGTCGACATGGATTCCCGACGAGACCTTCTTTCAGACGCTCGTGCGCCATCTCGTGCCGGAAACCGAGATCAGGACGCGCACGCTCACCTTCCTGATGTTCACCGATTACGGCATGCCGGTGACCTTCTACAATGATCACTACGATCTGCTGCTCAGCCAGGATTATCTCTTCGCCCGAAAGATCAGCGCCGAGGCCAGGGAGCTCAAGCGCCGTCTCGGCCTGCTCTATGCCACCCGCGGTTGGGACTTCAAGATTTCCAACGAGGGCGCCTCGCTCTTCAAGTTCCTGACAAACCGTGGCCGTATCGGCCGCCGCTTCGGCATGCGCTTCTGGGAGAGCGAGGGAACCTTGGGACGCGAACGCGAAATGCTCATCGTGGTCTGCAAGAAATGGCATGTCGCCAAGCGGCTTATAGAGCGCATCCGCAAGATGACGAATATTCCCTGCATCGAATACCTCTTCAATGAGGATGGAACGGAGCTTCCCGACCTGGGCGGCATCCAGTCCACCATGGGAAAACGGCATCGCCATCGCCGCGCCCTCATGCGGATGCTGTTCGACTATTACGACACTGATCAGCTCGTGATCTGCCTCGATCCCAACAATATCGACCTTCTGCATGATTTCTGCGGGGATCGCTCGAAGACCCGCCTGCTGGAGATCGATTGCATCTTCACCGATGAATACCTCAAGGGTCATGCCATGCGTGTCGGCCTTGCAGGCGAGAAGACGCCCCAGGAAACGCTCGAACGCCTTCTGCCGACGATCCGCGCCGACATGGCTCACGAAGCGGACCAGATCCGCGATGCCAATTTCGATGAACATCACAGGATCCGCGAAACGGCGAGCGTGGAAGACAACGCCGCGGCACTGGTGAAATTCCTGCATGTGCCGCCTGAAAAGGCGCATGAAATCGCGAACATCGACTATCTCTTTGCCGATTGATCCGAGCCGCTGCCCTGTTATATTCGCGGCCAGTCACCCTGCCTTCGAGGAATTCCGACCATGACAACCCAAGCTCCCGAGACCAAGATCGTCGACAGCTATCGCGTGGCATGCGACGGCAGCGAAGGCGCGCTCGGCCATCCGCGTGTCTGGCTGCAGATTCCGCGTGAACAGGGCTGGGTCGAGTGCCCCTATTGCGATGCGAAGCTTGTCCACAAGGACTTCGAAGGCAAGGTGTGAGCCATGCACTTCCGCTCCGGCTGGCATGACCGCGAGCCAGAGATTACCGCTCTGTTCCGCGAGACTTTCACGGTTTCGGAAGGTGACGCAGAAGGCCGCCAGATCGGCGATTTCGTCGAGGCGCTGTTCACGACCACGCCGCATGACGATCTGCGCGTTTTCACCGCGCATGAGGGCGATGTGCTTTCCGGCGCCATTGTCTTCTCGCGAATGCGCTATGACGCCGATCCGCGCCGCGTATTCGTTCTCTCGCCTGTCGCTGTGCGCACCGATGTTCAAAAGACCGGAATCGGCCGTGGG
>JAWLEL010000289.1:0-3897 GCA_041686165.1 Lentibacter sp. | reverse complement strand
GGCGCAGCGGTCTTTTTGGACGCGCAGGCCCGGCGAGGCGCTGTCTCGGGGGAATATCTTATCGACCTTCAGCGCAAGGCGGGCGAGGGGGTCCACTTCGCGCGCACCGAATCCGCTCAGCTCTTGGCAGTTTGCTTGTGCCGCGGCCGCCGTGGTGCTGGCGCAGGCGAAAGAGGCGGGCGTAGATTGGTAAGGACCGCCCAAACGCCATTTGTAAAACGTTTAATTAGCACACGAAATATAGATGAAGTGGCGGAGAGACAGGGATTCGAACCCTGGGACCCCGTGAAGGGTCAACGGTTTTCGAGACCGCCCCGTTCGACCACTCCGGCACCTCTCCGCGGGGGTCTCGGGGCGTTTAGCCAAGATCGCCGGGTGGCGCAAGGGAGATTTCCGCGCCATCACGCTTACGAGAAAATTGATTGTTTCGCCGCGCGGGTGCACTAGGTTTGATACATGCACCGCGACAGGATCGCGGCAAAGGAGGCGATATGCGGCAGATCATCACCCGGGTTTTTCTCGTGCTGGCCATCGGGGCCGGTTTTGCGCAGGCGGCTCTTGCCGCGGACAAGGCGCGGCTCGAAGCCTTCCTGGAGGTAACGGGCTTCGATGTGGCGCTCGAATCCATGCGGATCGGGGCGCAGGACGCGCCGCAGATGATCGGGATGGAAGCCAGCGATTTCGGTCTGCTCTGGACGGACGTGGCCGACGACGTCTTCGACGAAGAGGCGATCCGCAAGGATGCCATGCAACTCCTTGGCGCGGCAATGAGCAACGAGATGCTGGACCACGCCGCCGGGTTCTATGCCTCCGATCTGGGCAAGAGGCTGGTCGAGGTGGAGAATGCAGCACATGTAAGCGAGGATGACGGCTCGGAGGCCGATCGCGGCGAGGCGCTCGTGGCCGAGATGGTCGAGGCGGGCAGCGAGCGGCTGGAGACGCTCAAGCGCATGAACCATGCGATCGACCCCGAGAATGTAGGCATCAAGGCCTCGCAGGAAGTGCAGATCCGATTCCTGCTGGCGGCGTCTGATGCAGGCGTTATCGACAGGGTCGACGAGGCGACGCTACGCAGCCTCATGGAAGACCAGGCCGGGGCCGTGGCTATCGAGGTCGAGAAATCGGCGCTTGCTGCTTCGGCGGCGATTTACGAGAATTTCAGCGATGACGATCTCGCCGCCTATGCCGACGCGCTCGAAGAGCCGCTCATGCAGGAAGTCTACGAGCTGATGAACGGCGTTCAATACGCGATCATGGCCGACCGCTACGAAAAGCTCGCCGTGAAGATGGGCGAGCTGGGGCCGGGCCAGGAACTCTGAGCGCCGTTGCGCCTGCAGCCCTGAGCAGACCCGAGAAAAACGGCGAAAGTGCGCGGCCTGCGCTTGACTCGCGCACGAGATTTGAACATAAGCGCGCAGCCGGGCGGGGAAACTTGCCCGGATTTCGTTTTAATGACGCCTCGGGAGAGGCGCGCTGTTCGAGGCGGCTCCGGGATGGCGGAGCCGAAACACTGCAAGAGCAGGGGCCACAGAACGCGGATGACAAAGGAAAGACGCGATGTTCGCAGTCCTCAAGACAGGCGGCAAGCAATACAAGGTTCAGGCGGGCGATGTGCTCCGTGTGGAGAAACTTGCAGCTGACGCCGGTGAAAAGGTTCAATTCAACGAAGTTCTGATGCTCGGTGGCGACAAGCCCGTCGTTGGCGCGCCGCTTGTTGACGGTGCTGCCGTCCAGGCCGAGGTGATCGACCAGATCAAGGGCAAGAAAGTCATCAACTTCGTCAAACGCCGCCGGAAGCACTCGTCCAAGCGCACCGTAGGTCACCGTCAGAAGCTCACGCTGCTGCGCGTTACCGACATCCTCGACAAGGGCGCTGACAAGTCGGGCGTGAAAGCGGCTGTCGGTGCCGGCTCGATCGCCGGTGTCGCCGCGGCTGCCGCTGAGACGAAGAAGCCCGCCAAGAAAGCGGAGCCCAAGGCCGAAGCCAAGAAGGCAGAGCCGAAGAAAGCCGCGAAAGCGGCGGGCGGCGACGATCTCAAGGAGCTCTCGGGTGTCGGCCCGGCGCTCGAGAAGAAGCTGCACGAAGCAGGCGTGACGACATTTGCCCAGGTCGCGGCATGGACTGCTGACGATATTGCCGATATGGACGAGAAGCTCAGCTTCAAGGGCCGCATCGAGCGTGAAGGCTGGGTTGAGCAAGCCAAAAAGCTCGCTAAGTAAGAGACGTAAGGAGACAACGATATGGCACACAAGAAAGCAGGCGGTTCATCCCGTAACGGTCGCGACTCAGCCGGTCGTCGCCTTGGCGTCAAGAAATACGGCGGAGAGAGCGTCATCGGTGGCAACATCATCGTGCGCCAGCGCGGGACCAAGTTCTACCCCGGCGAGGGCGTGGGCATCGGCAAGGATCACACGATCTTTGCAACCGTCGACGGCAACGTGAAGTTCCACAAGGGCCTCAAGGGCCGCACGTTCATTTCGGTCCTGCCAGTGGCGGAGGCCGCCGAGTAAGCCGATCTTAACGTTCTGTGAACAAGATGAGGGATCGGTGAGAGCCGGTCCCTCTTTTCTTTCGAGGGAGAAACGAAGGTGAGCGTTGCGATCGCGCAGTTCCTCGTCTTCGGCGCGAGCCAGGTGGGCACGCCGGGGCCTGCCAACATGGCACTGATGGCGACAGGCGCACGCTTCGGCTTTCGCGCGGCGCTCCCGTTCGTGGCGGGGGTGGCGCTCGGCAAGCAGATCATCATCTGGCCCATCGGCTTCGGGTTGATGGAGCTGGCTCAGCGGGTGCCATGGGCCTTCGAGGCGCTCAAATGGGCAAGCGTGGCCTATATCTGCTGGCTGGCGTGGAAAGTCGCCAACCTGCGGCTGAGCGCAGGCGGCGCGGCGGACACGGCGCCGGGCTTCCTTGCGGGGCTCTGGGTCCATCCGCTCAACCCGAAGGCCTGGGCGATGATCACGGCCGGGTTCACGAGCTTCACGGCCGAGGGAACGCCTGCCCTTGAGGCGACGCTGACCATTGCGCTCTGCCTGCTGGGTTTGCAGGTCGTGCTTCATCCGGTCTGGACGTTTGCCGGGGACAGGATTGCAGCGCTTGTGGCGGGGCGGCCGGAGGAAAAATACCTGATGTGGACATTGGCGGCCCTGACCGTGGCCTCTGTCCTTCTGGTGCTGATCTGAGGAGGGATCAACCGTGATACATGACAAGACGACAGCGCAGGCTGTCATCCGGGCGGAGGGGTTCGATCTGCGCCCGCTGAACGAAGCTGATGCCGGGCTGATCGAGCTCTATGCCGGTGATGCGCGCGTGGCGAAGAATACCAGCGACATCCCTCATCCCTTGCCCCCCGGCACGACAGAGGCCTTCATCGCGCGCGCGCTCGACCCCGAGCGCAAGGAGGATGTCTGGGCCATGGATGCGGGCAAGGAGCAGGGGACCAGCCTGATTGGGCTGATCGGGCTTGAGCGCCTCGACCGCGCGCAATCGGAGATCGGCTACTGGGTCGCCCCGGCCTTCTGGAATACCGGGCTGGCCTCGGCGGCGGTTGCCGCGCTTCTGGAGGCAAACCCCCAGGGCTGCGAGACGGTCTTCGCGTCCGTGTTCCGGGACAACCCGGCCTCGGCCCGCGTGCTGACCAACCAGGGGTTCGAATATATCGGCGATGCCGAGACCTATTGCGTGGCGCGGGCCGCGACCGTGCCGACCTGGACCTATATCCGCAAGATGACAGCTTGAGCCGCGCCGTGAATGGCTTTAGGCCATAAGCGCAACGAAAGGGCCGCGACATGAAATTCCTCGATCTGGCGAAAGTCCAAATCCGGTCCGGCTCGGGCGGCGGTGGCGCGGTGAGCTTTCGTCGCGAGAAATACCTCGAATACGGCGGCCCCGACGGCGGC
>JAWLEL010000288.1:0-3902 GCA_041686165.1 Lentibacter sp. | reverse complement strand
GAGCTTCATCCGCGTCAGCGGGGTGCGCAGATCGTGGCTTACGCCCGAAAGCATCAGAGTGCGCTGCTCGATTTGCCGCTCGATCCGGTGGCGCATGTCGAGAAAGGCGCTGCCCGCCTGCCGCACTTCCACGGCACCCGTCGGTTTGTAATCGATCACCTGGCCTCGCCCGAAGGCGGCCGCGGCGCGTGCCAGTCGCTTTATGGGTCTGAGCTGATTGCGCATGTAGATAAAGGCGATGAGCGTCATGAGGCCGCCGAAGAAGAGCATGTAGACCAGAAGCTGATGCGGGTTTCTCGCCGACACGCGACGCCGGTCGAACTCGAGAACCACCGGCCCGCGCTCCGTCGCGGCCAGCACGCGCACAAGCGCCCCGCTCGGCAGGTCGAGCCCGCGAATCTGTGGCAGCTGGGCACGTAGCTCCCGTGCCACGACCGTTCCGGCAAAGTCATACCACCGCCGCCTTTCCTCGAAGGCTTCCCCTGCGAAAGGGCGCAGCCCGATCTGCAAGGGCACGGCCGTATCGCTCTCGCCGCTTGCCACATATTCATCAATGACCAATCGCAGCTCCAGCACCATGGAGCGGCTCATCTGCTGCGTGACCTCCTCATAGTGGCGCTGGATGAAAATGACTGTCACGACAAGCTGCACCGTAATGATCGGCAAGACGAGAATGAGCGCGGCCCGGCCATAGAGCGAGCGCGGCATATACTGTTTGAGCCAGGCGAAGATCATGCCTATTCCTAGCGGCACAGCCATGAAGAAGGAAGCGCAATGACCCCGCCCGAAGATTTCGACCCGCCCATCGGCACCGCCGTCACGCTTTCACATGGTCTCCGGCGCATCGTCGCTGGAAATCCCTCCCCGATGACCTATCGTGGCACCAATACCTACCTGCTGGGAGAAGGTGATATCGCCGTGATCGACCCGGGCCCGGCGCTGGAGCCCCATATGGAGGCCATCCTCGCCGCGCTTGGCCCCTCCGAGCGGATCACCCATATCTTCGTGACCCATTCCCATGTCGACCACTCGCCTCTCGCCGCGCCGCTCAGCGAGGCCACGGGTGCGCCCGTGCTGGCCTATGGTGACAGCTTCTCGGGCCAGAGCCCGATCATGGCGCGCCTCGCTGCCTCGGGGCTATCTGGCGGCGGCGAAGGGGTCGATCCCGGATTCGCTCCCGATATCACCCTCGCTCATGGCCAGAATATCGCGGGCGACAGCTGGGAGCTCACCGCCCTGCACACGCCCGGCCATTTCGGCAACCACCTCAGCTTTCAGTGGGGCGATGCGCTCTTCTGCGGCGATCTGGTGATGGGCTGGGCCAGTTCGCTTGTTTCGCCGCCTGATGGCGATCTGACCGATTTCATGGCCTCCTGCGAAGCGCTGCGCGCGCGGGACTGGTCCGTGTTTCACTCCGGCCACGGCGCGCCGATCACCAAGCCCAACGCCCGGCTCGACTGGCTTCTCGATCATCGCCGCGCCCGCGAAGCCCAGATCCTCGAAACCCTCTCGGCGGGGCCCGCAACACCGGCCGCGCTGACCGCCTGTATCTACACCGATACCCCTTCCTCGCTGCTCCCCGCCGCCGAGCGCAATGTCTTTGCACATCTCGTGGACCTGGCTGGCAGAGATCTCGTCTCAGCCACCCCGGCACTCTCCGCAAGCGCCTTGTTTTCAAAGCTGTAAACCTGCGGAAAAATTTCCCGGATGCCGTCAATATCCTCTGGACGGGCGATTCCAGTATTGCTATACGCCTCCGAGCATTCCGGCGTAGCTCAGCGGTAGAGCAGTTGACTGTTAATCAATTGGTCGTAGGTTCGATCCCTACCGCCGGAGCCATGAAAAGCCCTTTAAGCCGCAGAGCTTAAAGGGCTTTTTTGTATCGTGCAGGTGCGATCTCCGGATCCTGCTGCCCGTGGTCGCGCTGTGGAAGCTGAGCCGTCTTGCCTATCTTTTACCCCAACCCGAAGATCTTGCCTAATCGCCTTCAAACACCGATGATCGCGGCGTATGACCGCTGACGTGCACCGCAGATCCACGCGCCCTTTCATGCGCATGCTTGTCTTGACCAGCATGGCGCTCGTCATCGGCAGCGCGGCATCTCTCGCCGCAATCGCCTTTCTCGAGCTGGTCGCGATCTTCAACACCACATTCCTCATAGCGCCGCGGGCGCGCGTGCAATGGGAAAGCCTGCCTTGGCTTGTCGCGGTGACAACCGTCCTCGTGCCGACGCTGGGCGGGCTGATCGTCGGGCTGGTTCACAGGCATCTCTCGCCCGCCGGGCGGCCTCTTGGTCCTCCCGATGTCATCGAGGCCGTGCAGTTTCACAAGCCGCTCCCCGATCTGCGCAGCGGGATGATTTCCACGGCGACCGCCGCGCTCTCGCTCGGGGCTGGGGCCTCCGTGGGCCAATATGGCCCGATGGTCTATCTCGGCGCCCTTCTGGGAAATGTCGCCCACCGGCTGCGCCTCGGTGTGCCCGACCTCGCCGGTATCGCGGTGAGCTGCGGCGTCGCCGCCGCCATTTCGACGGCCTTCAACGCGCCCATCGCCGGGGTGCTCTTCGCCCATGAGGTCGTGCTGCGGCATTATGCGACGCGCGCCTTCGCCCCGGTGACCGTCGCCTCGGTGACAGGCTATGTCATCGCGAACGTGGTGTTCCAGCGCCCTGCTCTCTTCCGTATCGACTTCCCGGGCGTGGCCCATGGCTATGAGTTTGCCCTTGTCGCCCTCCTCGGATTGCTCGTTGCCCTGGCCGCCATCGGATTCATGCGCCTGCTGCTGGCGCTCGGGCCGCGCCTCGCTGCTTGGATCAAATCGCCCGCGCTGCGCACGGCCGCTGCCGGGCTTGCCGTCGGCCTGACGGCGCTCGCCCTTCCTGACGTGCTCGGGATCGGCGCGTCGACCCTGCGCTTCGCCACGATCGACGGCGCCTTCGGGCTCGGCGAGCTCATCATTCTGATCATCGCCAAGATCGTGCTCACCGCGCTTTGTATCGGCGCGGGCTTCTCGGGCGGCGCTTTCAGCCCATCCCTTCTCGTCGGCAGCCTGATCGGCGTGCTGTTCTGGACGCTGGTCTCAGGGGTGGCCGGGATTCCCAGCTCGGGCGCGGCGATCTTCGCGATCAGCGGGATGATGGCCTTCGCCAGCGCCGTGATCGGCGCGCCGCTGACCTGCATCCTCATCGTCTTCGAACTGACCCGGAACTACGACGTGACGATTGCCGCCATGGTCGCGGTCGTCTTCTCAAACCTGCTCTCGCACCGCGTCTTCGGGCGCTCGCTCTTCGACGTCCAGCTCGCCCGCCGCGGGATCGACTTTTCGCTGGGCCGGGACCATGCCCATCTCGCCGCTCTCAAGGTGTCCGACTACATCGCCCCGGGCAGCGTCACGGCCCGGGCGGACGAGACGTCCGGTGCCGTGGCGGTGCGTCTTGCGGAGCAAGGTTGGCGCGAGGCCTTCGTGACGGGCGCAGACGGGCAGCTCCTCGGCATCTTCACGCCCGGCACCGCGCCGGAGGGCAGCCACGTGGACACGCGTTTGGAGCCTGCAAAGCTCGTGTTCCACGACGATACCGATCTTGCCGAGGCGATGGAGCGCCTGCGCGGCTTCGTCGGCGATGCGGTCCCGATCATCTCGCGCGAGACAGGCCGCTACCTCGGCGCTGTTTCCGAGGCCGATCTCGTTTCGGCATGGCTCGATGAATCCAGCCGTCTGCGGAAGGAAGAAAATGCGTCTGTTTGATCTCCCGCTCCTGCTGGCCTCCCTCGCCCTGCCCGCGGGCGCGGAGGATCTGACGGAGGATCTGACGGTGGTCTCCTGGGGCGGGGCGTACGAGGCGGCACAGCGCGAAGCAGTGATCGCCCCATTCGAGAAAGAGACCGGCAAGGAAGTCGCCGTCA
>JAWLEL010000287.1:0-3913 GCA_041686165.1 Lentibacter sp. | reverse complement strand
TCGCTGGGCGGCATCCTCAGGGTCTTCGGCTGGTATGACAACGAATGGGGCTTTTCCAACCGGATGCTCGACATGGCGAAGATGATCGCCGCGCGCTAAGGGGCGCGATGCGAAGGTCCGGGACAGGCAAAAGGCCATTGCGCGAGCCTTCCTGGCGAGATCGCCCACCGCGCATTCGCTCTCCCGCAGGCGCAAAGCACCGCGGCTTTTCAAGAATGTTGAACAGACAGGTCTGAATGTGCTTCACTCGGCCATGTTCGAAAGCTTTCGAAAGGGGCAGTCATGCGGTGGAGAGATATTTTCAAACGTCAGGCCTTTGACCGGCGTCACCAGGCAAAGGCGCGCCGCCCCGCCGGAGCCCGTGCTTCAAGATCATGGCCTGTCGCTCTTGCCACTGTGGTCACGACCGCCTTCGTCTCCGCATCGCCCGCCCGGGCCGACGAGAACGTCATGGTCGTCTTCGACGGCTCGAATTCCATGTGGGGCCAGATCGACGGCACCGCCAAGATCGAGATCGCCCGAGATGTCATGGGCAACCTGCTGGGCGGATGGGCGGAGGATCGCAACGTCGGGCTGATGGCCTATGGCCACAGGACACGCGGCGATTGCAGCGATATCGAAGTCCTCGTGCAGCCCGGCCAGGCTGCGCGGCAAAGCATTCTCCAAAGCGTGAACGCCATCACGCCGACCGGCAAGACCCCCTTGACCGATGCCGTCGAACAGGCCGCCAGGACGCTCTCCTATACCGATCAGCCCGCGACGGTCGTGCTCATTTCCGATGGCCTCGAAAGCTGCGAGCGCGACCCCTGCGCGCTGGCCACGGCGCTGGAGCGCGGCGGCGTTGCCTTCACAGCGCATGTCGTCGGCTTCGGGCTGGCCAGCGATGATGACGCCGGCTCGCTGGCCTGCATCGCGGAGAACACCGGCGGCGAATATATCAGCGCAACAAACGCCGAAGAGCTTGGCAAGGCCTTCGACACCGTCGGCGCCGCCGTCGCCGAGGCGGCCCCCGAGCCGGAACCGGAACCCGAACCCACAGCACCTGCCGTCGCCGTGACCGGGCCGGAAACAGCCGTCGGCGGCGCGCAGATCACCGTCACATGGGAGCCGACGATAGACGATGGCGACGACATCAACATCGTCCCATTCGGCTCCGACGAGGACGATTACGGCTCCTCCACCCGCGTCCGTGACCACGACGAGGTCAGCCTGACGGTCCCGGGAGCTGAGGGCCTCTATGAAATCCGCTATATCCACCGCTCCAGCAAGGAGGTGCTCGGCATGGCCGAGCTCGAGGTCACCAGGGCGGAGGTGGAGCTTGCCGCGGCCGACAGCGTCCGGACAGGCGCTTCCTTCGATGTCTCCTGGACGCCGACAATCAACGAGGCCGACTATGTCACCATCGTCCCCCTCGGCGCGGATGCGGGCGAATTCGGCGACTACGTGACAGTCAGGAACAACACCGAGGGCGATCTGGTCGCCCCGGCCGCGCCGGGGCTCTACGAGCTCAGATATGTCCTGAAGATCGACAAGAGCACGGTTGCCTCGCGCCAGATCGAAGTCACCGAACCGGAGGTGACCCTGCAGGTGCCGGAAACGGCCGAGACGGGTTCGGCCTTCGACGTGAGCTGGTCGGCAGCCGTCAACAACCGCGACTACATCACGATCGTCCCGATGGGGACCGATGAAGGCGAGTTCGGCAATTACGTCACCGTCCGCGACAATACCGAGAACAAGCTCAAGGCTCCCGCCGAGGCCGGGATGTACGAGGTGCGCTACGTCCTGCGCGAAGGCCGCAAGACCCTCGTCAGCGAAACCATGGAAATCACCGAGCCCTCCGTCGAGGTCTCGGGGCCTCAATCGGTCATCACCGGCGCGCAGTTCGACCTGTCCTGGACGGATACGATCAACAGCCGGGACTATGTCACCATCGTGCCCACCGGCACGGACGAAGGCGAGTTCGGCAACTACACCACCGTGCGCGACAAGTCCGCCGGCAGCCTCACGGCACCGGCAGACCCGGGCCTCTACGAGCTGCGCTATGTCCTGCGCGAAGGCCGCAAGACCCTCGCGCGCGCACCCATCGAAGTGACCGAGCCGGAAGTGACCGTCAGCGCGCCTGAAACGGGCCTCACAGGCGCCACGCTGGAGGTTTCCTGGACGGGCACGGTCAGCTCGAGAGACTACGTCACCATCGTGCCAATCGGCACCGACGAGGGCGATTTCGGCAATTACACCACCGTGCGCTCGAACACCAAGGGCACTCTTCAGGCCCCGGCGGACACCGGCCTCTACGAGGTCCGCTACGTCCTGCGCGAGGGTCGCAAGACCATCGCGACCACCATGGTCGAGATCGTCGCCCCCGAGGTCTCCGTCTCCGCCCCCGGCGAGGTCCGGGCGGGCGAAGAGTTGGAGCTGTCCTGGACAGGCACCGTAAATTCCCGCGACTACATCAACTTCGTGCCCGCGGGCGAGGCCGATGACGAGTTCGGTGACTATACCACGGTGCGTGACAAGTCCGCCCATGACATCACGGCCCCCGAGCAGGCCGGCCTCTACGAGGTGCGCTACATCCTGCGCGAGGGCCGCCGCGTCCTTGCGCGGGCGACGGTCGAGGTCCTGCCCGAGGATGCCCAGCTCAGCACAGGTGCCGCCATCGACGCGCCCGAGAGCGCCGGGGCCGGATCGACGATCGAAGTGGGCTGGACCATCGACGAGACCAGCGCGGATCAGCGCATCACCCTGGCCCGCGGCAACCAGGCGATCTTCACCTGGCTTTCAGCCCGGAAGATCACCGACGCGCCGCCGATGGACATCACACTGCCGGAGGAGACGGGTGTCTACGAGCTGCGGATCCTCGATGTCGCAAACAAGGAAGTGCTTGCGCGCAAGACGATCAGCGTCGAGTGAGGGCAGAGCCGCTCAGACGGTGCGAATAACCCTTTCTTCTTGCTGGAAATATCCTGGGGGTCTGGGGGCAAAGCCCCCAGCCTTTCCCCCCAGCCTCTCACAGTGCCTACCCCAGCGGATCGGGCGCGACATTCGCCCCGCAGAGCAGAACCGCCACCCGCTCGCCCTCCTCGGGCCGGTAGGCTCCGCTCATCAGCGCGGCCAGCGCCGTGGCACCGGCAGGCTCGACAAGCAGGCGCCGCTCCTGCCAGAGCGCCTTTTGCGCCGCCGTGATCGCCGCGTCGCTCACCAGAACGCTCTGTGCGCCATGCTCTACAGACAGATCGTAGCAGATCTGCCCGATCCTGCGCGCGCCCAGCGCATTGGCCGCCACGCCTGAGACCGTCACATCACAAGGTCCGCCCGCCGCCAGCGCGGCATTGAGCGCGCAGGAGGTCTCCGGCTCGACGGCCACGACCTTCCGCTTGCCTTGCAGCCAGCCAAGCGCCCCCGCGATCAGCCCGCCGCCGCCCACCGCGATCAGCACGGTGTCCGCCTCGAGCCCCTGGTCCTCCCACTCGGCCATGCAGGTGCCCTGTCCCGCCACGGTCGCGGGCGCATCATAGGCATGGATCTGCATCGCACCGGAGGCGTCTTCATACTCGGCCGCCGCCTCGGCGGCATTGGCATATTCCCCCTTGACGACAGTGAGCCGCGCGCCGGTGCGCTCGATCAACGCGATCTTCGAGGGCCCCGCCATCTCGGGTACGAAGATATGCGCCGGATATCCCAGCCGGTGCGCCGCGAAGGCCACCGCCGCGCCGTGATTTCCCCCCGAGGCCGCAACGATCCCCGCCTGCGGCACCGGCCCGCCGAGCAGCGTGTTGAAAGCGCCACGCGCCTTGAACGTTCCGGTGTGCTGAAGCTGCTCGAGCTTGAGGTCCACCGCGCGGTCGAGCCCGAAGCCGCCCGCCTGCATCACCGGCGTGCGCTGCACATGCCCCTGCACCCGCTCCGCCGCTGC
>JAWLEL010000286.1:0-3916 GCA_041686165.1 Lentibacter sp. | reverse complement strand
TCGGCCTTGGCGGCGGCGCTCTTGAGGCCAAAGGTCTCCAGTCGCGCCACGAACGTGTCCGCGCGTGCCGAGATGTTCTCGCCCAGGTAATAGATCACCTGCGCGCGATTGTGGCCTGTGGCCTTGCCCCAACCGCCAGCCTTCGAGGCGGCCTCGACCGCGTTGCGGATGTCCTTGCGATTGCCGAGCCCGGCAAGCCCCAGCGGCCCGCTCGCAGCTTCAACGGTATAGGCGTACCCGGAATCGGGTCGCGTCTGCTTGCCCCCGATATAGAGCTTTGCCGTTCGGTCCACTGCGTCCGCAACGCCGCCTCCGTGCGGAACCGCGCTGAGATCGCGCAGCTTATCGGCCGTGCCCTGCGGCGCAGGTGTCTTGAGGTATGCGCGCATCCCCTCGCGCGCACCTTCGCGGCCGAACCCGCTTTCGCGGTAGCCGCCGAAGCCTGCGCCGGCGTCCAGCACGTTCGTGCAATTGATCCAGACCACACCCGCTTTTACTTGCGCGGCAACGTCAAGGCAGAGATTCACGTTTTCGGACCAGATCGACGCGGCAAGGCCATAGCGGGTATTGTTCGCCAGCTCGATGGCGTCGGACGGCGTGCGAAACGTCGTCAGCGTCACGACGGGGCCGAAAATCTCTTCGGTCGAGAGCACGCTGGCGGGCTGCACGTCGGTCGCCAGCGTCGGCGGATAGAAACACCCTTCGGGCGCGAAGCCCTGCCGGAGTGTCGCACCCTCGGCCTTGCCCTGCGAGACGAGGTCCTTGATCCGCGCGAGTTGCACGGGATGCACGATCGCGCCCATGTCGGTCCCCTTGTCGAGCGGATCACCCACGACGACCGTGTCCATCCGTCGGGCGAGCAGGGTCTCGAAGCGCGCGGCCACCGATTCGGCCACGAGGATACGGGCGCCGGCGCAGCGAACCTCGCCCTGGTTGAACCAGATCGCGTCCACCACGCCCTCGACCGCCGCGTCCAGATCGGCGTCGGCGAAAGGCGACTTTCCGCCCAGCTCCAGCGTAAGGCCTTTGCCCGATCCGGCGGTCCGGCGTCGGATGGTCTTGCCGACCTCGGTCGAGCCGGTGAAGGCCACCTTGTCGATACCGTCATGCCCGACGATGGTGCCACCGGTCTCTGCGTCACCGGTGACGATGTTGACCACGCCCGCAGGCAGGCCGACTTCGGCGCATATCTCGGCAAAGGCCAGCGCCGTCAGCGGCGTGTATTCGGCCGGCTTCAGGATCACCGTGTTTCCGACCGCGAGCGCAGGCGCGATTTTCCACGAGAGCATCAGCAGCGGAAAATTCCACGGGATGATCTGGCCACAGACGCCGTAGGGTTTCAGGCCCGGAAGCTCATCCTCGGCGATCTCGGCCCACCCTGCATGGTGGTAGAAATGCCGCGCCACCAGCGGCACGTCGATATCGCGGGTCTCGCGGATCGGCTTGCCGTTGTCCATGGACTCCAGCACGGCGAGAAAGCGCGCATGCTGCTGGACGTGCCGCGCGATGGCGTACAGATGGCGCGCGCGCGCGTGGCCGGACAGGTTCCCCCACGATTTCTGCGCTTTGCGCGCCGCGGTTACGGACGCATCGACATCCCCGGCGGAGCCTTGCATGACCTTCGCGATGGCCCGGCCCGTCGCCGGGTTGCCAACCTCGAACATCTCGCCCGGCGCGGTGAAGGCGCCATCAATGAAATGGCCGAACCCGTCGCGATGCGAGTCGAGCCAGCCCTGCACGATCCCGGAATCTTCCGGCGCGGGTCCGCAACTCATGTCCTTCAAAATCTCCTGAATGCTCATGACGGCCCCTTACGACGCGGCGTGGCGATGCGAGGCGGCGTACCGCCCCGTGACATGATGTTCGAGCTGGCGCTCGATATCGCCGAGCATGGACGAGGCGCCGAAGCGGAAGAGGTTGGGCTCGAGCCACGGACGGCCCAGCTCTTCCTTCATCAGGATCTGCCATGCCAGCGCCTCCTTCGCCTGCTTCATACCCCCACGGGCTTGAAGCCGATCCGGTAGCCGATCGCCGCGCCGTAGTCGCGCAAGGCGCGGAGCATCACGAGGCTGACAGGCAGCGTGGCGTTCACGGCCTCCTCGCCGGTCGAGGTCTTGATGAAGTCCGCCCCGGCTTGCATCGCCACCATCGACGCCGAATAGACGTTGCGCAGCGTCTGCAGATCGCCTGTGGCGAGGATCGCCTTCATATGTGCGTCGCCGCAAGCTTCGCACATCTGGCGAATCTCGTCGTGGAGCGCCTGCCAGTCCTGCCGCAGGACGTGCTCGCGGGTGATGACGATATCGATCTCATGGGCGCCCTGCGCCACCGCCCATTCGATCTCGCGCAGGCGCAGGTCCAGGGGCATCAGCCCTGCGGGGAAACCCGTGGCGACGCTGGCGACCGGGATGCCCGATCCCTCCAGCGCCTCGACTGCGTGGGGCACCATCGTCGGATAGACGCAGACCGCACCCACCGTCAGCCTCATGTCGGCGATCCCCAGCCCCTCTGAGATCCGGTCGGCCAGCGGCCACCGCGCCTTGGCGCAGAGCCGGCGGACCCTGCCCTCGGTATCATCGCCCGAAAGCGTCGTGAGGTCCACGCAGCGGATCGCGTTCACGAGCCACGCGGCCTGGTGCTGTTTCTTGACCGAGCGCCGCGCGCTCAGCGTGGCCACGCGCCGTTCGGTGGCGGAGCGGTTGACGGCGTGCCCCTCGAACATCGACAGATCGAGTGGCATGCCCGGGTTCCGGCCCGGATTTCGGCCCGGTTCGGCATCGCGGGTCGCAGGCAGGCTGCCCGTCCCTGTCTGGACCTGCGCGCGCGTCCGGTTTTTCTTGGTGGGCAACATGGTCAGTCCTCTCGGCCGTTCGGAGCGGCGGTGTGTTCATCCTCTGCAGCCATCAGGCGGCGCACGTCATCGAAATGCGCCTGCATGGCCTTGAAAACCGAATATTTTCGGTCGTGGTACGCGCGGAGGGCCGGGTCGGGAGATACGGTGCGGGCCGGGCCGGCCATTGCCCTCGTGCCCTCGGACAGCTCGGCGAACGCACCGGCAGCCACGGCGGCTGCGATGGCGACACGGCGCAGCACCGGCTCTTCGCCCTCTGGCAGCAGAACGCGGCAGCCTGTCGCGTCGGCATGCGCCATCACATAATCGGCGTTGCCGGCCAGCCCGCCGCTCATCACGATTTCCGCTACGGTGATGCCGCGAACCTCCATCGCGTCGAGTATCGCGCGGGTGCCGTAGGCCAGCGCCTGCACCGTGGCGAGGTAGTCCAACGCAAGATCGTCTGTCCCGGTCTCGAGCGTGAGGCCCACGATCATCCCGCGACGGTCGGGATCGGCCAGAGGCGCCCGGTTGTCGTGAAAGTCGGGCTGCACGTGGCGCGCAAAGGTCAAAGAGGCCCGGACATGCCGGCCCTCGGGGGCCAGCGCGTCGAGCCGGTCCGACAGCGCCGCCGCGCCGGAGGCCCCGCCGCTCAGGCCGGTCGAGACACCGTGCCGCGCCATCACCGCGTCGAGCAGGGCACGGGCCTGCCCCGGTGCGAGGATCGCGATGTTGCCCTTGGCCTTCTCGGCAAGATAGCCCTCGGGCTCGCAGGTGGCCGGAAGCGCGAAGGCCGCGACCGTGGCGTCGGCACCGTGCAGGATCCAGCGGCCAAGGCGCGGGAACTCTGACGGTGCATAGCACATCACGAATCCGTCGCCCCCGGGCCGCTTCAGCATCGCGTGGGTCAGCCCGTCCTCGTCCGTGCCCGGCGTGTCCACGTAGATCACCTGCTCGGGATCCCAGCGTTCGGGCCGATCGAGGACGCGGCCCGCCTCGGGGCGCTCGCCCAACTCTTCGAGAAAGGCGCGCTAGGCATCGGTCGGCACGACATGCGCGGGCACCTGCGAGCGCACGCGCGTACGC
>JAWLEL010000285.1:0-3929 GCA_041686165.1 Lentibacter sp. | reverse complement strand
TACGCAATCGGCCATGAAACCTCTCCTCTTTGCGCAGAGACTGCCACGCAAGCGCAACAGGCGCAACGGCCCATGCGCGCCGCCCCTTTCCTTGCGCCCGCGCCCCGCTTATAAGCGCCCTGAGACAGAAGGAAAAAGCCCATGCGCAAGGCCAGCATCACCCGCGATACAGCCGAGACGAAGATCACTGTTGAGCTCGATCTCGACGGCACCGGCATCTATGACAACGAGACAGGTATCGGCTTTTTCGATCACATGCTCGATCAACTCGCGCGCCATGCGATGATCGACATGACGGTGCGCTGCGCGGGCGACCGGCATATCGACGATCACCATTCCGTAGAGGATGTGGGCATCGCGCTCGGCCAGGCGCTTGCCGAGGCGGTGGGCGACAAGGCCGGGATCAATCGCTACGGGGCCTGCCTCTTGCCGATGGATGACGCTTTGGTGCGCGCCGCGCTCGATATCTCTGGCCGCCCCTATCTCGTCTGGAACGTCGATCTGCCGACAGCCAAGATCGGCACATTCGACTCCGAGCTGGTGCGCGAATTCTTCCAGGCTTTCTCGACACATGGCGGTCTCACGCTGCATGTGGATGCTCTCCACGGCATCAATTCGCACCACATCGCGGAAGCGGCCTTCAAGTCCGTCGCCCGCGCCCTGCGCATGGCGCTCGAGGCCGACCCGCGCGCAGAAGGCAAGATTCCCTCGACAAAGGGCAGCCTGTAAATGCTGACGGCCATCGTCGATTATGAAAGCGGCAACCTGCACTCGGCGCACAAGGCCTTCGAGCGGATGGCGCGCGAGGGCGGCTTCGGCGACGTGATCGTGACCTCCGAGCCTGACACGATCCTCAAGGCCGACCGCGTCGTGCTTCCCGGCGACGGGGCCTTTCCAGCCTGCCGCAAGGCGCTGTTCGATCACAAGGGCATCTTCGAAGCCATCGAGGAGCAGGTGATCGCCCGTGCCCGCCCCTTCATGGGGATCTGCATCGGGATGCAGATGCTGGCCACGCGCGGCCTGGAATACGAAGAAACGCCGGGCTTCGACTGGATCGCTGGCGAGGTCCGCAGGATCGAACCCTCCGACCCGGCACTGCGCGTGCCCCACATGGGGTGGAACGCGCTTGAGTTAGAAATCGAGCATCCTGTCTTCGACGGCGTGTCGTCCGGAGCTCACACCTATTTCGTGCATTCCTATCACTTCGTCGTCGACATCGAGGCCGAGCGCCTCGCCTCTGCCCGGCACGGTGGCAAGATCACCGCCGTTGTTGGCCGTGACAACATCGTCGGCGTGCAGTTTCACCCGGAGAAAAGCCAGGATGTCGGCCTGAAAATGATCTCGAATTTCCTGGGCTGGACGCCCTGAACACTTCGCGAATCCCGCGCTAAACCCGCCTCACGCCCCATGCAGCGCTGCCTACCTGATCTTTGTCCAGACCCGCTCGCGACAGATACCCACAAGGCAGCCAGTCAGCTTCATGCGGCTGCCGTCCACTTCCATCTTTCCGTTCACGGTCTGCCCCAGAATCGGCACGAGAACACGCCCTTCGTAGACACCGCTCGACGCGGGTTTCATTCCGGAGACGATCTGCTTGCCAACGTTCTTTGTGTTGATTTCCGCGCCGCTCTGGTCGAAGGCCTTGACGATGGTCCCGCAGAGCGAGGGCCCGCAATCCCTGATGCGCACATGGCCGATCTGGCCCTTGTCATCGGGCTGCGTTGCCCACAGCCCCTTGGCCACCTCCGCCTGTGCCGGCATCGCGAATGTCGCGGCGGCAACGAGGGCAGCTCCGAGTAGATGTTTCATGGTCTATCTCCCTACTGACCCGCGCAGCGAACGCGAGGGCCTCGGGAAGACAACGAAACAGACGCCCGGATGGTTCAAAAATCCTGCATTGGCCTCGGGAAACGGCGCTTTTTCGCCTATTTCAGCCTGGTCCATTGCTGGTTGGCGCAAAGGAGCCCGCCTACGATGCAGCCCTTGAGTGTCAGATCGTCGCCACTCACCTGCATCTTGCCAATGTAGATCTTGTCGTTCGACGGGCGCCAGACCTTGCCCTCATAGGCTCCGCCGCCCGTGGGCGACATGTTCCTGACGAGCATCTTTCCCTTGTTGGGCGAGTTGTATTCGCCGTCCGAATCAAAGGTGCGCGCGATCGTACCGCAGACATTCGCGCCGCATTCGGATATCTTGACATGCGCATAGGACCCGTCATCGACTTCCGTCTTCCACATGCCAAGCGCGGGCTCGGCCTGAGCGGTTCCCGCCATCATCAGCGCAGCCGCGGCGATCATGATCGTGTTCTTCATCTTGTCTCTCTCCCCTTTTGTGCCAGTCTGGCCGCAGCGCGCGATTCCAATCAAGCCTGACTTGAGGTCAGCGGGCATTCGTGCATAAAGCCGCAAAACCCGCGATATCAGGATGATGCCATGATCCTCTACCCAGCGATCGACCTCAAGGACGGCCGCGCCGTGCGCCTCGTGCATGGCGAGATGGACCGCGAGACCGTGTTCAACGAAAACCCGGCCGCGCAGGCGCTGGAGTTCGTCCGGGCCGGCTGCGAATGGCTGCATCTCGTTGATCTCAACGGCGCTTTCGCAGGCGAGCCGGTCAATGCCGCGCCGGTCGAAGATATCCTCAGGCAGTGCGATGTCCCTGCCCAGCTCGGGGGCGGCATTCGCGACATGGCCACGATCGAGCGCTGGGTCACAAGCGGCCTTGCCCGCGTGATCCTCGGAACCGTCGCCGTCGAGAACCCTGCCCTGGTGCGCGAGGCCGCCAGGGAGTTCCCCGGCCAGATCGCCGTCGGAATCGACGCCCGCCACGGCAAGGTCGCGACGAAAGGCTGGGCCGAGGAAACGGACGTGGACGCGACAGAGCTGGCCAGAAGTTTCGAGGATGCAGGCGTTGCGGCCATCATCTACACAGACATCCTGCGCGACGGGGCGATGAAGGGGCCGAATGTCGAGGCCACAGCCGCCCTCGCCCGCGCGGTCTCGATCCCGGTCATCGCTTCGGGCGGCGTCTCGTCGCTCGCGGACCTCGAGGTTCTCAAGACATGCGGTGCGCCTCTGGACGGCGCGATCTCGGGCCGCGCGCTTTATGATGGCGCGATCGACATCGAAGAGGCGCTGGCGCTTCTGAAGTCCTGAGTCTCATGATGCCCTTGCTCGCATTCTTACCAGCCCTGCCAGGTCTCATCTTCGGGCTACTGGCATGGCAAGCCGCCGATCCACACCACCGCCTCCGAACGCGCTTCAAGCTCCTATTCGGCCTGACGCTGTTCGGCGCGGGCTTCCCTCTCTTTTTACTCACCGCCAGTGCGCGGCTTCTGGCGCGCACAGATTGCGTAGCAAACTCACATTTTCGCGGCTGTGCAAGCAATTCCGAGGCGTGGGGCGAGATTCTCTTCGTTGGCTTCCAGTCGGGAACGCGCAGCCTTGTTCCCTCGCTCTGTATTGCATTGCCGCTTGCCGCGGCCTCTTTCGCCAAGGCGGCTTACCTTATGAAGAAGAATTGAATAAGCCTCATGCGCAAGTTAGTAAGCGCAGGCTTTGGAAGGTAACACCATGCTCAAAACCCGCATCATACCCTGCCTCGATGTCGCCGACGGGCGCGTCGTCAAAGGTGTCAACTTCGTCGATCTCGTCGATGCGGGCGATCCGGTCGACGCGGCCAAGGCCTACGATGCTGCCGGGGCCGATGAGCTGTGCTTTCTCGACATCCATGCCACCCACGAAAACCGCGGAACCATGTTCGACATGGTCACGCGCACGGCGGAACAGTGCTACATCCCGCTCACGGTCGGCGGCGGCGTCCGCACGGTCTCGGATGTGCGCGACCTCCTGCTGGCGGGCGCCGACAAGGTCAGCTTCAATTCCGCTGCCGTGGCCGACCCGGACGTGGTTGCCGAGGCATCCGCCCGT
>JAWLEL010000284.1:0-3930 GCA_041686165.1 Lentibacter sp. | reverse complement strand
TAAAAGGTTTTTCGCCGCTTTTTTCGGAAGGCGGCGAAACTTTTTCTCGCCTTGCCACGTGGTTTCTCGCAGATCGGGCCAGTCGGCTCGTGACCATAGCTAACAGGAGAGACACATGTTTATCAGAACCATTGCCACGATCGCCCTTGCTGCCACATCGAGCTTCGCCATCGCGGCGGAAAATCCGATGGTCGGCGGCGCGCCCATGTTTGCCGACAAGAACATCGTCGAGAATGCGGTGAATTCGGAAGACCACACCACGCTGGTCGCCGCCGTGAAGGCTGCGGGCCTTGTCGAGACGCTGCAGGGGGACGGGCCGTTCACCGTGTTCGCACCCACGAACGCGGCCTTCGCCCAGCTCAAGGCCGGCACTGTCGAGACCCTGCTCAAACCCGAGAACAAGGACGCGCTGACCGAGGTCCTGACCTGTCACGTCGTTGCCGCCGATGCGATGTCGGGCGCGATCAAGGGCATGATCGACGACGATGGTGGCGCGCATATCGTCCCGACAGTGGGCGGCTGCGAGCTGAACGCCACCTATGACGGCGACAAGATCATGCTCGAAGACGAGCGTGGCCGGACAATAAACGTGACCATTGCGGACGTCGACCAGTCCAACGGCGTGATCCATGTGGTCGACACGGTGATCCTGCCTGCCATGTAATCGGGCGAGCTGTAACGCGTGTTCACGTTTATTTGCAGGCCGCCCGGCTTACGGGCGGCCTGCTACATCTGATATCAACAAGGCAACGGACAATAGGAGGTTCGACATGCAACGCAGAGATTTCATGCTCACATTGGGGGCGCTGGGCGCGGGCTATGCGTTCCTTCCCGGCCGCGCGATGGCCGCCTTCGAAGTGACGCGCACCGAGGCGGAATGGCGCGAGATGCTGACACCGCTGCAATACGAGGTGATGCGCGAGGAAGGCACCGAGCGCGCCTTCACCTCGCCGCTCGACAAGAATTACGAGGACGGCATCTACCATTGCCGCGGCTGTGACCTGCCGCTTTATTCAAGCGAGCACAAATATGACAGCGGCACCGGCTGGCCCAGCTTCTGGAAATCGCTTCCGGACGCGATCGGAACCAAGGATGACCGCAAGTTCTTCATCGTGCGCACCGAGTGTCATTGCCGCCGCTGCGGCTCGCACCTTGGCCATATCTTCGACGACGGGCCCAAGCCCACGGGCAAGCGGCACTGCCTGAATGGCGTGAGCCTCGTGTTCAAGGCGGCCTGACGCGGCATCGCGATCTGCGCCAGGTCCTTGAAAGCGCCCTGCAGATATTGCGGGGTGTCCGCTTTTGACGGGCGGGAGATGGGGCACCCAGGCCCGGCTACCTGCGCGGGAGCGAAGCCTTGCTGCGAGACTGTCGGAAAACCATCCATCACCGGTAGCTCCGGGCCGCACCGTGCGCTCTGAGCGCTTTCTGCGGCCCGAAGCGGAACCTGAGCGGCACGCCTTCGTTGGTCTGGCATAGGTCAGGAAAGGAAATGGCATGACAATCAGGAAATCAGGTGAAGCGCATTGGGAAGGAGATCTCAAGACCGGCACCGGCCGACTCTCTACCCAGTCAGGCGCCTTGCGCGACCAGCCCTACGGTTTCAACACCCGGTTCGAGGACAAGGCAGGCACCAACCCGGAGGAACTCATCGGCGCGGCGCATGCGAGCTGCTTTTCGATGGCGCTTTCGATGATCCTTGGTGAAGAAGGCATCACGGCGGACGCAATAGATGCCAAGGCAACAGTGTCGCTCGAGGAGAAGGACGGCGACTTCGCCGTCACCGCAAGTCACCTCGACGTGACGATCAAGGCAGAGGGCGCAAAGGAAGTCACCGTGCTCAACTGCGCCGAGGCGGCAAAGGAAAACTGCCCGATCTCCAAGCTGCTCGGCGCGAAAATCACGATGGACGCCAAGACTACTTGAAGCTGCGGCTTTCCTTGATCTGGTCCCAGGCCCAGACGACTTCCTGCAATTGCTCTTCCTGGCTGCGGTCGCCGCCGTTCATGTCGGGGTGCAGAACCTTGATGAGCTTCTTGTAGGCTTTGCGAATCTCCGCCTTGGTCCAGTTGTCGCCCGCGTCGAGAATCTCGATGGCGCGGCGTTCCTTGGGCGGCAGGCGGCGGGATGCGCCGTTGCCCTTGCCGGGATTCTGCGTGGCATTCGCCCCGAGAACCTGGTGTGGATCCTCGATCCCCAGGCGGGCCCAGGCGCGGGCCTCGGGATCGTTGAGCGGTTTGGTCTGGCGCTCCCAGACCTTGTCCTTGGACATCTGGGCATTCAGCTCGGCTTCCGTGGTGCCGTCGAAGAAGTTCCATTTCAGATTGTAGTCGCGGATATGTTCCTTGCAGAACCAGAAATAGTCGTCGAGGACATCCGGCGCCTTGGGGGCACGGTATAGCCCGGGCTTGTCACAGCCCTCCTCGTCGCAAATGCGGGTCGAGGTCTCCGACGCACCGGACATCCCGCGGCGCCCGCGCGGGTTTTTCTTCTTTGCAGAAGAGACGGACATATCAAAACCGAATGGATCGGACTTTGCCATGGGAAACTCCCTTTTCGCGACTGGCCGATCAGTTTAGCCTTTTTGACGAGAGTGAAAAGAGGAAAGGGCAGGCAAATGTCGGAAAATCAACCGATGGAAGCAAGAATCCGCAGACGGCTGGAAGCGGCCTTCGACGTGCAAGAGCTTGACGTGATTAACGAATCGCACCTCCATGCGGGGCATGCGGGCGACGACGGATCAGGCGAGAGCCATTTTCGCCTGCGTCTTCAAGCCCTTGGACTGGATCAGATGAGCAGGGTCGAGCGGCATCGCGCCGTGCACAAGGCACTGGGGCCGCTGACGGGGGAGATTCACGCCTTGGCGCTTGAGTTGTCCTGATCGTCCGGATCCGGGCCGGCTTGACTTGAGGGTGAGTCCTCTTCGGCGATCAGGGGCTGCGGCGGGGCAGCAGGCGCGCCGGTGGGCACCACGGGCGCGGGCACTTCGGCAAGCTCTTCCGCCTGCGTGCGTGCCTTGCGGAAAACGAGCACGGAGCGGTAGACGATCGTCGAGGACCGGAACCCCGAGCGTTCCTCGCTCGGCAGGGTTTCGGCCCGCAGGAACTCCCAGCCATCCCGGGCCTCGCTGTTGATCCGCTCGCAGAGCGCATGGGAAAAGCGATCCTCGGGGGATTTCAAACCCTTGGCCTTGAGGCCTTTCTTGGGGGCGGGGACGATCTTGTATTCGTACACTTCTGTGACCTTCTCAACATGCAGACAGTTCTGCGCAACGGGGGATAGCGCAAATGCTCCGGCGCGTGAAGCGTTAAAGCGTTCCGCCAGAAACCTGAAACACGGCTTTTGGCGGAGCGCAGTGCAAGGCTTGGTGGATGCGCGCACCGCGCCTTTATCTGATCGGCGGGCCTCTCAATTCTTGCGGTGAATGCCCATCGGGCGCCCGACGAAATCGGGGCGGGGGAGGTCCGAATGCGCTTCGAGCAGCGCTTCGAACTTGGCATGAATCTCGGCTGGCATCGGGGCGACGCGCGGGCCGGACTGATCGACGTGCAGGCCGAGTCCCTCGCCCTGCGCCGCGATCCAGCCATCCTCGTGCACCAGCGTCTGGGCGAAGTGAAAGCGCTTGGCGTCGAAATCGAGCAGCTGGAAGCTGGTGCGGACCCTGTCGCCCTCGTGCAGCTCGCGCAGATAGCGGATGTGGTATTCGGCGGAATAGGTCGTGCAGCCCGTGCGCTCGCGGTAGTCCGGCCCGAAGCTCAGATCGCTCCAGAGCTGGTCGACCCCCTGGTCGAGCAGCACGTTGTAGTAGGCCATGTTGAGATGGCCGTTGTAGTCGATCCATTCGGGCAGGACGGTCATCGGCTCGGACAGGAACGGGGCGGTCATGGCATATCCATTTTCTTGCGGTCTGCACTCAATGACAAACTGCGC
>JAWLEL010000283.1:0-3937 GCA_041686165.1 Lentibacter sp. | reverse complement strand
GGGCTGAAAGCTGTCATTGAGCAGGGTAAGAAGAGCAGCAGCTCCGGGCGCATGGCGGACCTGCGTGCCAGCCGCGGTGAAAGGCCGCTTCGGCACGGAACGCCGTGTCAGAAGCGCTGCTTCCGACAGAGAGGCCAGACCCAGCTGATCCTTTGCGGGGGTTTTGGTGGAGCATAGCGGGATCGAACCGCTGACCTCCTGCATGCCATGCAGGCGCTCTCCCAGCTGAGCTAATGCCCCAAAACCGGTCGCCCGGAAGCGACTAAGCGGGATTTAGTCAAAGGGGCGGGTGGGATCAAGCCCAAAATTCCGCCCCATTGATCAGGTGTCGTCCGTGTCGTCGTCGGCAGCAACGTCAGCCAGCTCGTCGAGCGAGACATCGTCTGCAGCCTCGTCATCTTCAAGGACATCGTCGTCATCGAGCTTCACGTTGACATCATCCTCGAGCGACACTTCCAGCTCGTCTTCCGTTTCCTTGCCCTTCTTGGTCGCCGCATCCTCGGCATCCGCCGCGATCGAGCTTTTCTTGTTGTCGTCGAATTCGACAACTTCGCCCGTGTAGGGGCTGACGACCGGGTCGTTGTTCAGGTCATAGAAACGCTTGCCAGTGGTCGGGCAGAGTCGTTTGATGCCCCATTCTTCCTTTGGCATGGTTTACCTCTTCAATAAATCGGGTCTTTCGGCGATCTGCGCCAACTGCCATAATGGGAGACGGGTGTCAAAGGCTTTCACGGCCATGTGGCGAAGCATGGCCTGCACAGGCCTCCGAGGCTCGGAGATCAGGGCGATGAGCACGTTTTTTCTGGATGGAGAGCCGCCTGTGGAGGTGCGCCTGCGCCGCTCGGCACGGGCCAGGCGCCTGTCGTTGCGGGTCTCGCAACTCGATGGGCGAGTCACGCTGACGCTGCCCCATTTCGCCGCCGAATCCGAAGCGCATGGCTTCATCCGCGAAAAGGCGGCCTGGCTCAGGCGGCATGTCGCGCGCATGGCGCCCGAAACGCAAGTTGCCTTCGGCGCGGAAGTTCCCTTTCGCGGGAAGATGATCAGGATATTGCCCGGCACCGGCCGGACCATCACCCTCGATGACGCTGGGCTGCATGTTCCCGGCGCGCCGGAGCGCTGTGGCGCGCGTGTCGCCGCGTTTCTGAAGGAAACGGCCCGCGGCGCGCTGTCCGAGGCATCGGATCGCTATGCAGCAGCTCTGGGCAAGCCCTTCGCACGCCTCACGCTGCGCGATACACGCTCGCGTTGGGGGTCGTGCAGCTCGCAGGGGGCCTTGATGTATTCCTGGCGCCTGGTGATGGCGCCTTCTTCCGTGCTTGATTATGTCGCCGCGCATGAAGTGGCTCACCTTGCCGAAATGAACCATTCCAACGCCTTCTGGGCGCTTGTCGAGGATCTCTACGGTCCACATGGTGAAGAGCGCCGCTGGCTGCGGGAGCGCGGACATGAATTGCACAGGTATCGTTTCACGGTTTGACACCAGCGTCTTTTGTGATCACAAGACGATCATGCAAACACCGCTTCCCGCCAGCGATCCGCGACCACCGGAACCAACAGGGTCTGCCCATGACCGGGTCTATCGTGGCTTGCGCACGCGCATCATGCACGGTGAGATTCTACCCGCTGCGGCGCTCACATTGCGTGGGCTGGGCCGTGAGTTCGGTGTTTCGATGACACCGGCGCGCGAAGCGGTGCAGCGGCTCGTGGCCGAGGGCGCGCTTTCCATGTCGAACTCCGGCCGTGTCGCGACACCGCAGCTCAGCAATGAGCGGATCGAGGAGCTGGCATCACTCCGCGCCTTGCTGGAGGTCGAGCTGGCCAGCCGCGCCTTGCCGCGCGCCCATATCGCGCTGATCGACCGCCTTCAGATGATCAATGGGAGCATTGCGGAAGCCATCGCGCACAAGGATGCCGTGGCGTATATCCGCACCAATCTCGAATTTCACAGGACGCTGTATCTGCGCGCCCAGGCTCCGGCCATGCTCGCCATGTGTGAAACTGTCTGGCTTCAGCTCGGCCCGACGATGCGCGCGCTCTATGGCCGCTTGCACCGCACGGAGCTACCACAGTTTCACAGGGCGATCGTCGCCGCCTTGCGCGCGGGCGATGAGCCGGGCTTGCGGCTGGCCGTGCATTCCGATGTGACGCAGGGCTTGCGGCTTCTGGCGGGGTGATGCGGCCTAAAGCGTCCGGCCTGTAACCCGAGACATCAGGTAAAGGCGGGGTGCGCGCATCAATCAAGCCTTGCTCTGCGCTCCGCCAAAGGCGGTGTTTCAGGTTTTTTGGCTGAACGCTTTAGGCGGCCAGCCCCTTGGAGCCAAGATCAAGATATTTCTTGCGGCGGTCCTTGATCAAGGCTGCGGGCTTTTTGCCTTCAAGCTCGCCCAGCATGTCTGACAGCGCGGCCTTGACGGATTTCAGCGTCGCGTTCGTGTCCCTGTGCGCGCCGCCCAGAGGCTCGGATATGATACGATCGCAAACACCGAGCTTGTGAAGGTCCTGGGCCGTGAGGCGCAAGGCCTCGGCCGCCTCACGCATCTTCTCGGAGTCTTTCCAGAGTATCGAGGCGCAGCCTTCGGGGCTGATCACCGAGTAGATGGAATGTTCCAGCATCGCCACGCGGTTCGCTGTCGCGAAGGCAACGGCCCCGCCGGAGCCGCCTTCTCCGATGATGACGGAAACGAGCGGCACTCCGGCTTGCAGGCAGGCTTGCGTCGAGCGGGCGATCGCTTCGGATTGTCCGCGTTCCTCTGCGCCCTTGCCGGGGTAGGCGCCCGCGGTGTCGACCAGCGTGATCACGGGAAGGCCGAACTTGCCGGCCATCTCGATCAGGCGCACGGCCTTGCGATATCCTTCGGGGCGGGCCATGCCGAAATTGTGGCGTATCCGGCTTTCCGTATCGCTTCCCTTCTCATGGCCGATCACCATGACGGGCTTGTCATCGAGCCGGGCCAATCCGCCCATGACAGCGTGATCGTCGGCGAAATTGCGGTCGCCGGCGAGCGGGGTGTACTCCTTGAAAAGCGCTTCGATGTAGTCGCTGCAATGAGGTCGCTCGGGGTGCCTGGCCACCTGACATTTGCGCCAGGGCGTCAGCGCGCCATACAGCTCTTCAAGCATCGCCGCAGCCTTGTTGTCGAGCGCTGAGGCCTCATCCTCGATGTTCATCTCTTTGTTCTGCCGCGCCATGGCGCGTAGTTCTTCGGCCTTGCCTTCGATTTCTGCAAGCGGCTTTTCGAAATCGAGATAGTAGGTCATTGCGCAGCTCCAGCTTCAATACATCGGGTTTATATGACGCCGCTCCGACTGATTTGCAACAGATGCCAGGCCTAGACCCCGAGCACCGGATAGAGCGACAGGACGAGCAACCCGGCCATGGTCCAGTTGAACGCTCGAAGTTTTGCCGGGCTTGTCAGCAAGCGGCGCAGCTCTCGCCCGAGCACAGTCCAGAGGCTCACCGAGGGGATGTTGACCGCGACAAAGGCGAGGGCGACCCAGGTGATCGACCAGATGCCGCGTTCGGGCGCATAGATCGCGATGGCCGTGAGCGCCATGCTCCAGGCCTTGGGGTTGACCCACTGGAATGCCGCTGCCTGGAAGAAGCTGAGTGGACTGCCTCCGGCCTCGCCGCGTTCCGGCGGGGCGGCATGGGCGATCTTCCAGGCCAGCCATAGAAGGTAGGCGACGCTCACGACCTTGAGGATGGTGTGGCTGACGGGCCAGAGGTCGAAGACCTGGATGAGCCCGAGCCCGACGAGGAAGATCATGAAACCGAATCCCAGCCCGATCCCCAGCATATGCGGTATGGTCCGCTGAAATCCGAAATTCGCCCCCGAGGCCATGAGCATCATGTTGTTCGGCCCGGGGGTGACCGAGGAAACGAAGGCGAAGGCTACGAGGCCGAATAGGAGATCATATGACATCTTGCAATTAT